>NZ_JBFULQ010000071.1:0-18283 GCF_054049815.1 Mesorhizobium sp. P5_C1
CGTGCCCTCCGACTGCTCGATCAGAATCCATCGCAACTCCACCACTTTCTGCAGGCGCTGACCGGCATCCTGCAGAAGGGCGCTGTGCGCCGCGTCGGCCGGCTCCAGCGCCCTCAGCCGGGTGCCGATCTCCGTCAGCAGATGTTCGGACAACCGGTTGGCGACGACCGGAGTTTCACCAGTCGGCGAAGCGTCGCCCGCCACCCTCTGCACATAGACGACCAGCAGCTGGCGCGCCTCGTCGGTCTCCGGGCCATACTCGCGCAAGGTCCTGTCGAGCAGGATCAGCTCCGTCGCATAGTCGTGCACGTTGTGATCGATCGATTCGAACGTGTTCTTGGCCGAGTTGATCATCAGGCCGAGCACAAGCGAGGTCATGACCCCAAACAGGTTGGCGGCGAGCCGAACCACATTGTTCGTATCTTCGTCGCGATGTCTGACCGGCAGCCTGGGCCAGATCGCCATGCTGGCCAGCGGCGCCGCTGTCAGGCACAGGAAGATCATCACTGCGATCAAAGCTTCGCGCATGCGCCCATTTCTGCACGGGATGCGCCGATTGCCAATGACCCCGGCACCGATCACGTCGCGAAAGCTGCGTCGCGCGTCTTGCGCGACTGCTCCCGCCCTCAGGACACCGGTGCTGCGCCGCCCTCTTGCGTGCGCCGGGCGATGAACGCGTCGAGGACGCCGGCGGTCGCGATAGCCGATTCCGGCGGTACGAAATCGGCCAGCGCCCGTCTCCAGACACCTGTGGCGCGCTCGCTCGCGGTCTTCGACCCGCCTTGCGTCCAATTGCCGAAATTCGACCAGTCGGCGACCAGCGGTTCGTAGAACGCGGTGCGGTAGCGCGCCATGGTGTGGCCGGCCGAGAAGAAGTGACCGCCCGGCTGTACCTCGGCGATTGCCTCGAAGCCGATGGAATCGCTGTCGCCGGGCGTCGGGGCGCAGAGTTCAGCCACTGTCTGCAACGCCTCGATATCAGTGACCAGCTTCTCGAAGGAAACGCTCAAGCCGCCTTCCAGCCAGCCGGCGGCATGGATGCACATCGTCGCCCCGGCCAGCACCGAGCCCCACAGCGCGAACTGCGTCTCGTGCGCCGCCTGCGCGTCCGAAATGTTGGCCGCGCTGCCGCCGCCGGACCGCCATGGCAGCCCGGTGAAACGCGCCAGTTGGCCGGCGCCCAGCGTCGCCTTGACATGCTCCGGCGTGCCGAAGGCGGGCGCGCCTGATTTCATGTCGACATTGGAGGAGAAGGAGCCGTAGACGACTGGTGCACCGGGCCGCACGATCTGCGCCAGCGTCAGTCCCGCCAGCGCTTCGGCATGCTGCAACGTCAGCGCACCGGCGACCGTGATCGGCGCCATCGCGCCCGCCAGGCAGAAGGGCGTGATGACGGAGATCTGCCCGGCCCTGGCGAAATCGATGATGCCTTGCGCCATCGGGATGTCGAGCTGGCGCGGCGAGTTCGTGTTGATGACGGTGTAGCAGTGCGCGCCGGCAAGGAATTCGTCCTCCGACAGGCCGCGCGCCAACCGCAGCATCTCGAAGCCGTCCTCGACCTGCGGCGTGCCGCGCGCGAAGACGAACGGAAGCTTGTCGGAGAGCGTCAGCTGGGCACGGTTGACCGCATAGTGGCGAAAGCGGTTGTCGACGTCCTGCGGCTCGATGCAGGGTCCCAGCATATGCAGCACGTCGAAATGCTGCACCAGCCGTATCAGATCCTCGAAATCGGCCAGCGTCCCCGGCCTCCGGCCGCGCTCGAGATCGGTGACGTTCGGCGCCCCGCATCCGGCCAGGAAAGTCATCGAGCCGAGTTCGAGCGTCAGATCGCGAGTGTGAGCACCGCCATGAGCATGGATCGACTTCGGCGCCGAGGCCAGTGCCGCCGTCACCATATCGCGGCCGATGCGCACCATGTCGGTGTCCGGATCGACCAGGGCGCCGGCGTGGGCGAAATGTTCACGCGCCTGCGGCAACAGCACCTTGATACCGAGCTCTTCCAGCACGCGCAGCGCCGTGTCGTGGATGGCGGCAACCTGATCATCCGAAAAGATCGGCTGCGGCAGGAACGGGTTCCTCAGCGAACGGTAATTGGGGCGGCGGCTAGTTTCCGAGCCGGCTTCGCCCGTCCGTCCACGCCGGCGCTCGCGCCTGCTGTCACGTGCCGCGTCATCCATCAGAAATCCTCCTCATTGCCGCATCGCCTTGCCTTCGGGGTCGTAGGGCGAGGCCGCGATGACGCGCGCCGGCCTCTCCGTGCCGACGACATGCATCGAGAGCGCGGTGCCCTCGCCTGCGAAATCACGATCGACGAGCGCCAGCGCCAGGCTTTTGCCGACAGTATAGCCATAGCCGCCCGAAGTGACGAAGCCGACGCGCCGGCCTTGATGCCAGACCGGCTCGAAGCCGCTGGCGTCGGCGTCGATGGCATCGATCTCCAGCGTCACCAGGCATTGGCCGCTGCCGCCCTCCCGCTGTTTCAATGCCGCCTCGCGACCGGTGAAGTCACCCTTCCCAAACGCGATGAACCGGTCGAGACCGGCCTGATCGGGTGTGTAGCCCTGGGTGAATTCACGCGACCAGATGCCGAAACTCTTCTCCAGCCGCAGCGCATTCAGCGCGTAATAGCCGATCTCGGCAAGGCCGAGATCCTCGCCGGCGGCCAGCAGCGTTTCGCGCAAGCTGGCATGCATGGTGACCGGACAACTGATCTCGAAACCGAGCTCACCGGCGATCGAAAGGCGGGCAACCCGCGCGGGCACCATACCGATGTCGAATGCCCCGCAGGCCATGAACGGCAGTGCCGCGCCCGACACGTCCTGATGCGTCGTGCGCGCCAGGATTTTGCGTGCATTCGGCCCGGTCAGCAGGAAGCCGCTCATCGTGTCGGAAAGGTCTGTGACAGTGATCCCCTCCGCCGCATGGCTCTCGAACCAGCGCATGTGGAATTCCCTGAGATAGTACGAGCCCATCAGCCAATAGTCGCCGCCACCCCAGTTGATGACCGTGAGGTCGCCCTTCAGCCGCCCGTCATGGCCGAGCATCGGCGCCAGCCTCGCCTGTCCCGGCTTCGGCAGCCTGCAGGCAAGCAACTGGTCAAGCCATGCTTCGGCCCCTTGCCCCGAGACCGCATAACGCGCATAGGCCGAGATATCGACGAGACCGGCGGCACGCCGAACCTGCACCGCCTCGTCGCCGACGATGTCGAAGGCGTTGGAACGCCGCAGCGTCGTGTTCTCGCGAAACCCCATCGGTGCGAAATAGGCCGGGATTTCCAGACCCCAGGACGCCGTCCATTCGCATCCCGCCGCCGTCATGCCGTCATAGGCGCCGGGGCGTTTCAGCGGCCGGCCGGCGGGTAGCCGCTCATTGGGAAAGGTCATGACGAAGCGGCGCGAATAGAACTGGCGCGTCGTCTGCCTGAGATATTCGCGGTTGGCCGCGAAGGCGCCATAGCGGGCGATATCCATGCCGAAGATGTCGGCCTGCGGCTCACCATAGATCATCCACTCGGCCAGCGACTTGCCGACGCCGCCACCCTGGCTGAAGCCGGTCATGACGCCACAGGCAAGCCAGTAATTCTTCAGCCCGCGCACCGGCCCGACGATCGGATTGCCGTCGGGGGTGAAAGTGAAGGCGCCGTTGACCCATTTGCGGATGCCGGCCGTCCTCAGGCACGGAAAGCGCTCATAGGCCTTGGACAGTTCCGGGCTGATGCGGTCGATGTCTTCCGGGATCAGCTCGATGCCGTAATCCCATGGCGCGCCATCCATGTTCCAGTGCTTCGGGTTCTGCTCGTAGACGCCGAGCAGCACGCCCTTGCGCTCTTGCCTGAGGTAGGAAAAGCCGTCGAGATCGACCGCAAGACCGAGTTCCTTGTCGAGAGCGGCAACCTCCGGAATGTCTTCGGTGATGAAATAGTGGTGCTCCATCGGCGTCACCGGCAAGTCGACGCCGGCCATGCGGCCGAGCTGCTTTGCCCATAGCCCGCCGGCGTTGACGACATGCTCGGCCACGATCGTGCCTTGCTCGGTGACGACATCCCAGTGCCCGTCGGCACGCGCCTTCAACGCGACCACGCGGTTGCGCAGGATCACGTCGGCACCACGCTTTTTCGCGGCGCCGGCATAGGCATGCGTCGCTCCGTAAGGGTCGAGATGGCCTTCGTTGGAATCATAGAGGCCGCCGAGCACGTCGCTGACATCGACGATCGGGCAGATCTCCTTGATCTCTTCCGGTGTCACCAGGCGAGCCGTTTCGATGCCGACCGACTGGAACACGGCCCAGGCCGATTTCAGCCACTCCCAGCGCTGGGGATCGCTGGCCATGTTGACGCCGCCCGTCATGTGCAGGCCCGCGTCCTGGCCGGATTCGGCCTCGATCTCGCGATAGAGCTTGATGGTGTAGTCCTGCAGCGCCGCGACGTTGGGATCGGCATTGAGCGCGTGGAACCCGGCCGCCGCGTGCCAGGTCGAACCGGCCGTCAGTTCGGCTCGCTCGATCAGCGCCACATCGCTCCAGCCGAACCGTGTCAGATGATAGAGCACCGAGGCTCCGACCACGCCACCCCCGATGACGACTGCGCGGTAGTGCGACTTCAAGGCTTCCCTCCCCGGTTAGTCCGAAGGCTGCACCATATACGCACTGGACATATGTGTCTAGTACGATGCACGCACACCACGCTTTGTCGACTTGAGCTAGAAGGGAGTGATCAATTCTTTGGTGCGACCACAGGTTATTATCGGCGTGTGAAGAACCCGACGGGGCATTGCGCGCGCTGTCACGCAAGCATCATGTTTGCGCCGTAGACCGCTTTCGGGGAGGCGCGCGCGGCATCATCGATGCCGCACCTCTTTCAGCTCTTTCGCCATCGGCCGCTCCGGCACGCTTTGTTACAAAGAGGATCATCCATGAAACACCTGCACCGAACCGCGTCGCTCGGCGTCGCGCTGGCATTGTTCACCGCCTTGACGCCGGCGCTGGCCGACAGCACCGCGACCGTCGGCGGCATCAGCTTCGTCAACAAGGGACTGGTCGGCGTCGGCCGCATCCCGGCCAGCCAGAAGGACAAGTTCGGCGAAACGTTCGGCTCAGGTTCCGGCATGGCGATCGACACCGCCGGCTGGACGCATGGTGCCGACGGCTACAAGGGTTCGCTCTGGCTGCTGCCGGACCGCGGCTACAATGTCGTCGGCACCACCGACTACCGGCCGCGCCTCAACACGATCGGCATCGAGTTCGCGCCAACCGCGCCTGGTGCGGCACCCGCTGCCGGCCAGGAGCAGTCCGGCGTCAAGGCGACACTCGCCGACACCATGCTCCTGACCGACGACAAGGGCGCTGATGCCACGGGCCTCGACCCGCTCAACGGCGTGCGCGCAGCAAGCGGCGACATGCCGATCCTGCCCGAGGCCAACGGCAAGCTGGCGCTCGACAACGAGGCGATCGTGCGGCTAGCCGACGGCTCGATGTTCATCTCCGACGAATACGGCCCGAACATCTATCGGTTTTCCGCTGAAGGCCGCCTGCTGTCGGCGACCCAGCCGCCGGCTGCCCTCGTGCCGATGCGCCATGGCGCGCCGAACTTCGCCTCGGACAATCCAGGTCCAGGTGCTGCCGAGCCCGATCCGAAGGATCCCGATACCGGCCGACAGAACAACCAGGGCCTCGAAGGCATGGCGATGACGCCGGACGGCAAGTTCCTGATCGCCGTGCTGCAGTCGGCGCCCCGGCAGGATGGCGGCGATTCCGGCGCGACGCGCCAGAACACGCGCGCGCTGGTCTATGACGCTTCCGACCTCGCCCATCTCAAGCTGGCGCACGAATATGTCGTGCCGCTGCCGGTGTTCAAGGATGCCAAGGGCAAGACCAAGGTGGCGGCGCAGAGCGAGATCGTCGCCCTGTCCGACCAGACCTTCCTGATGCTGACCCGCGACAGCGGCAACGGCCAGGGGTTGAAGGGCGACACCTCGCTGCTTCGCCAGATCAACATCGTCGATCTCTCCGCTGCGACCGACATCGCCGGTGGCGCCTTCGACGCCGCCGACAAGCCGGTGGCACCCAAGGGCGTGCTCGACCCATCGGTGACGCCGGCCAAGCTGACGCCGTTCATCGACCTCAACGACAAGGGCGAACTCGGCCGCTTCGGCCTGCACAATGGCGCGCCGAACGACAAGAACAACCTTTCGGAAAAGTGGGAGGCGATGTCGGTGGTCAGCGTGCTCGATCCCAAGCTGCCGGACGACTATTTCCTGTTCGTGGCCAACGACAACGACTTCCTCACCCAGGACGGGTTCCAGGTCGGCGCACCCTACAAGGCCGAGGACGGCGCCGATGTCGACACCATGTTCACGGTCTATCAGGTCACGCTTCCCGGCCTCGCCAAGAAGTAACGACACGACCCAGGCGGACGCCAAGCGCGTCCGCCTACAGATCGTGAAGGCACACTTACTGCAACATCTCCGCGTCCTTCGGTACGCCCGCGTCGATCGGCTCGGCCGTCCTGTTCGACACGGCGGTGATCTTCGCGGCGGCCGACAGATTTGCGCGTACGAAGACCGGCGCGGGTCCGTTGACGCGGCCGTAGAGGTCGATGATGTCCTGGTTCATGAAGCGCACACAGCCGGACGAAGCGTTCTTCCCGATCGAATCCCACTCCGGTGTTCCGTGCAGCCGATACATCGTGTCCTTGCCGTCGCGGAAGAGATACAGCGCGCGGGCGCCTAGCGGGCTCTGCGGGCCGGGCGGCATGCCGTCCTTGTATTTCGCCAGTTCCGGCCGGCGCTGGATCATTTCCGGCGGCGGCGTCCAGACCGGCCACTTCTTCCTCGCCTGGACCACGGCGCTGCCGGTCCATCCGAAACCGGCCTTGCCCAGGCTGACGCCATAGCGGATAGCCTTGCCGCCGTCGCGCACCAGGTAGAGGAAGTGCTCGGAGACATCGACGACGATCGTGCCAGGTTTTTCTCCGGTCGGGTCGGACACGATCTGACGCACGAACTTCGGATCCATCTTGGCCACCGGGATCGCCGGCAGCTGATAGCCCTCGTCGACGCGCGCCTCATACATGGTTGCGACATCGCCGAAGGCCGGATCGCTTGGCGGCGCTGCCACTGGCGGCGTCACCACCTCCGTCGTGGTGCACGCCGAAAGAGCCACGGAGGCCGCGCCCAAAGCGGAGGCACCGAGAAACGAGCGCCTGTTCAGGCGCTTAAAAAACAGCGGAATATCGGACATGAACCCCCGGCTTACGAGTTTGATCAAGTAAGGAACGCGCCCCACGCGCCCAGAACCACTATCCGATTACGGAAGCTTTGAGAACATGATTAGATCAAGGCACGGACCGGACCTGACATAAGCCTTCGCCGAGTTGCCTTGCCATGGACGACAAGATGCCCACGCGCCGGCGCACCGGCGACCTGACCAGTGGCCCGATCCCGCGCACGCTGCTGCTGTTCGCCTTGCCGGTGCTCGGCTCCAACGTGCTGCAGTCGCTCAACGGCTCGATCAACGCCGTCTGGGTTGGCCGTTTTCTAGGCGAATCGGCGCTGACGGCTACCTCCAACGCCAACCTCGTCCTGTTCCTCATCCTCGGCACGGTGTTCGGCGTCGGCATGGCCGCCACCATCCTGGTGGCACAGTCGGTCGGCGCCCGCGACCTGCCCGAGGCGCGCCGCATCGTCGGCACCAGCGCGACCTTCTTCTTCCTCATCTCGGTCATCTTCGCGGTCTGCGGCTGGATATGGGTCGACGCCATCCTCAACACGCTCGGCACTCCGGCCGATGCCTTGCCGCTGGCGCGCTCCTATCTGCGCATCATCTTTGTCGCCGTGCCGATGATGAACCTTCTGTCCTTCGTCATGACCGTGCTGCGCGGCGCCGGCGATTCACGCACGCCCTTTTCGTTCATGGCGCTCGCCGTCGTCCTCGACATTGTGCTCAACCCGTTGCTCATCCGTGGCATCGGGCCATTCCCGGAACTCGGCATCGCTGGCTCCGCCACCGCGACGCTGATCGGCCAGACGGTCAGCGCAATCGCCATTCTGATCGTGCTCTATGTGCGCAAGCACCCGCTGCGGCTGGCCGGCGCCAACCTCGCTCTGCTGCGGCCCGACCCTGCCTTGCTGCGCATCATCGTGTTCAAGGGCGTGCCGATGGGCCTGCAGATGATCGTCATCTCGGTGGCGGCGCTGACGGTGATGGGCATCGTCAACTCCTACGGTTCGCAGGTCGCCGCCGCCTACGGCATCGCCGCGCAGCTTTGGACCTACATCCAGATGCCGGCGCTCGCCATCGGTGCGGCGGTCTCCTCGATGGCGGCGCAGAATGTCGGCGCCGGCCGCTGGGACCGGATCGGCCGCATCGCCGCCTCCGGTGTCGGCTTCAACCTGGTGCTGACCGGCGCATTGGTTGCCGTGCTTTGGCTTTTCGACCGTTCGGTGCTGAGCCTGTTCCTGAGCAACGACAGCGCTGCGATCGACATCGCCGCCCACATCAACAATGTTGCGTCCTAGTCGTTCATCCTGTTCGGCATCACCATCGTGCTGTTCGCCACCGTGCGCGCCACCGGCGCTGTGATGCCGCCGCTCATCATCCTGGTGATTTCGGTGCTGGTAGTGCGCACCGGCTTCGCCTATTTCATGCGCGGCGTAATCGGCGAGGAARCGCTGTGGTGGAGTTTCCCGGCCGGCTCGATCACCTCGCTGGTGCTGGCCGCGGCCTACTACCGCTTCGGCCGCTGGCGCACCATGCACATGATCGAGGACAGGCCGGCTGCCGGCGAGCCGCCGGATACCGGCCTTGGCGTGCCGCGCCAGCGCGCGAATATGGCGCCCGAGATGCCCAACGGCTGAAGGACAGGCGATACCTCCGCACTTCGCCGGCAACGGCGGCGTATTGATCTTCTTCCACCCGAACCGCCCCGATCCGTTCCGTCCTCAGAGGTGGTCGCCCAGCCACATGGCGGGTAGCCGCCTGTCCCGCCATCGCGTAGATTTCGCCGACAGTGGGGGAGGACTTATGGGCAAAGGCAGGGTCGAGGCATTCACCGATGGCGTCGTCGCCATCATCATCACCATCATGGTGCTCGAGCTGAAAGTGCCGCATGGCGAGGATGTTTCCGCCCTGTTGCCGTTGTGGCCGATCTTCTTCAGCTATGTGCTGTCCTTCATCAACGTCGGGATCTACTGGAACAATCTGCACAACATGTTCCACACGGTGCAGCGCGTCGACGGCCGCGTGCTGTGGGCGAACCTCAATCTTTTATTCTGGCTGTCGCTGATGCCGGTGACGACGGCCTTCATGGGCGAGAACCACTTCGCACCGGTGCCAGTCGCCGTCTATGGCATCGATCTCGTGCTATGCGCCGTCGCCTATACGATACTGGCCGCCGCACTGCATCGCCTGCACGGCAACGAGACCGCCTTTGCCAAGGCGCTGGGCAATGACCGCAAGGGCAAGATCTCGCTGAGCCTCTACATCGCAGGCGTCCTGCTGACCTTCGTCAGTCAGTGGATCGGCGTCGCGCTTTATGTGCTGGTTGCGATGATCTGGTTTGTGCCGGATAGGCGCTTCGCCCGGGTGATCGAAAAATAGTGCTTTTTGTCTGACGCGATTCCCAGGAAAGCCGCTTCACACTTTTCCTGGAATTGCTTCACTTGCGCATCGCCTTCAGTTTTTCCGCCACCGAGGCGGCAAGGTCGGCATAGCGCTCCTCCAACCGTTCCGCCGCCTTGATGATCGAGAAATCATGGCCGAATTTCTCCAGCGCCATGCGCAGCTTCTCGACGAACTCGGCTTGTTTCTCCAGGGCGGAAAAGAGCGTTTTCACCTGCGCTTCGCTGATGTCGGGGTTGGCCAGCATCTGCGGCACCTCGCGGCTCATCTGATCGCCGGTGGCGGTCTGTTCCTTCAGAATTGCGACCCAGTCCGTCAATCAGGAAATCTCCATTTCTCACGGCAAAAGTCTCCTTTTGCCGTGGCAACATGCGCAGCCTCGGCCGGGCTGGTCAACCCGGGCCAATGCATGCCGCCCGAATGGGCGCGGTGGCGTTGGGACGACGACATGCATGAAAACAAGGCCTGAAGCGCGCCGCATAAATCCCTTCGAACCCCGATGCGCTTTACGCGCAGTGAGGCTTGCGCTGGCCAGTTCCAGCGCTAAGTTCTGCGCCATCGAAAGAAGGACCCCATAGCCCATGATCACCGACGCCGAAATCCAGACCGCCCTGCCCGCGCTTGGCCCGGGCAACACCGCCGTCATCACCGGCGCCGCCAGCGGTATTGGTCTTGCGGCCGCCAAGCGGCTTGCATTGATGGGCATGAAGATCGTGCTGGCAGACATCGGCAGCGCACGCCTTGACGACGCCTCCCGCGCCGTTTCCGCGATTGCGGGCGACGATGCTGTGCTTGCCGTTGCCGCCGACGTTTCGAACGCGGATGAAGTGGACCGTCTCGCCGAAAGAGCGTTCGGCGCCTTCGGCGACGTGTCGCTGCTGATGAACAATGCCGGCGTTGGCAACAACCCCGGAAAGCCCTGGGAAAACCGCGATGCCTGGAGGCGGCTTCTGGACATCAATTTCTGGGGCGTCGTGCATGGCGTCGAGGCCTTCGCGCCGCGCATGCTGGCCTCGGCCAAGCCCGGCCTGATCGTCAACACCGGCTCCAAGCAAGGCATCACCACACCGCCCGGCAACCTCGCCTACAATGTCTCCAAGGCTGGCGTGAAGACCTACACGGAAGGCTTGGCACACGCGCTGCGCAACGAACCCGGCGCCCATCTCGCCGCCCATCTGCTGATCCCCGGCTTCACCTTTACCGGCCTCACCGAGGGCGCGACCGAAAAACCGGCCGGCGCCTGGAGCGGCGAACAGGTCATTGATTTCATGCTGGAATCCCTGACCAGGGGCGATTTCTACATCCTGTGCCCGGACAATGAGGCGGCGCGGCCGCTGGATGAAAAGCGCATGGCCTGGGCGATCGGCGACATCATCGAGAACCGCCCGGCCCTGTCGCGCTGGCATCCGGACTACAAGGAGCCTTTCGCGGCCTACATGAAGCAATGAGCGTTCTCAGAGACTGATCCTGAATTCCAGCCTTTCAAGCCGCGTGCTTCTTCGGTCCGCGCTTCTGCGCCACGGCCTTCTTTGCCGCCATGGCAGCGATCTTCTCGTCATGCCGCCTGGCCGCACGCTCGCATTTGTCACGGATCTCCTCGACCTCCGATTCGGTCAGATGTTCGATGCCGATGAAGTTGTTGTGGCCCTCGCTGACGCGGATCAGCTCGTCGAGCTTGGCCTGGATCGCCGCGCCGTCGCGGTTCTGGGTGTTCTGGATGAGAAAGACCATCAGGAAGGTGATGATGGTCGTGCCGGTGTTGATGACGAGCTGCCAGGTGTCCGAAAAGCCGAAGAACGGCCCGGTCACCGCCCAGACGACGACGATCAGGCAGCAGGCGGCAAACGTCAGCGGCAGGCCGGTGACATGGGCGACCCAGTTGGCGATCTTGGTGAAAAGCTTTTCCATGTGTCGAAATCCCTCAACGCAGCGGCACGATGAGAAACAACCGGCGACCGCTTCAGGTTCCCGGCGCAAACAAATACGTCAGGCGCAATTGGCTACACGCATAAAGGGAACAAGGCGGAAACACGCCTTATGGCTTCAATGCCACAATAGCGGCACAGGCAAGAGTGCCTGTTCCTTCCGCTACCCAGCGGGTTATCTCCAGCCCCTTCCGCCGCGCCACCCCCGCATGGCGGAAGGGGTTTCAGTCCGGTCAGATGGCGTCGTTTTCCCAGCGGTCGAGGAACGCCTCGATCGGCAATGCCTGCATGTCGGGAACCGCCCTGGCGAGCTTTTCGACCGGCCAGTCCCACCACGCGAGCGCTTCGATCCGAGCCGCGACAGTGGCCGGGAAGCGTGATCTGAGCGGTCTGGCCGGCACCCCGGCGACGATGGCGTAGGACGCTACATCATGCGTCACCACCGCATTGGCGCCGATGACGGCGCCATTGCCGATGGTGACCCCGGGCATGATCACCGCGCCATGGCCGATCCAGACATCATGGCCGATGGTCACTGCTTTCGCCTGCCGCCGCTCGCGGAATGCGGCGTCGACGCCCAGCCAGCGAAAATACTCGTTCGGCCGGTAACTGACCTTGTGCTGGGTCAGCCGCTGGATGGGGTGCTCCAGCGCGTTGATGCGGCTGTTTGAAGCGATCGAACAGAATTTGCCGATCGTCGTGTAGATCGCTTCGGCGTGGCGCTCGAAATAGGAGAAGTCGCCGACGCTCACCTCGCGCAGCACCACCCGCTCGCCGATCGAGGCATAGCGGCCGAGCTTGCAGGCCTTCAGCTCCGCGGTCGGATGGATGCGCGGCTCGGAATCCTTCGGGACGAGATTTTCGGAACGGTCCATGCGGGCGGCTTTACCCCTAGGCGGTTGGTCCCGCAAGCGGGACCAACCGTCCGTAAGCTCGGTTCCAGCCGACCCACCTATTTCGGCTTGCCGCTGGTCCACACCACGTTCTGGCCGTAGAGCGGCACGGTGGTGACCGACATCTTGGCCGAGCCGTTCTGCACTTGGCGTGAATGCGACAGGTAGATCAGCGTCTCGTTGGCCTTGTCGTAGATGCGGTTCACCACCTGCTTCTTCCAGATCAGGCTGATGCCTTGCTTGAACACTTCCTCGCCGCCTTCGCTCATATCGATGTCGCCGATGGTGATTGGGCCGGTCTGGCGGCAGGAGATCGATGAATCGGACGGATCCTCGAACCAGTTGCCCTTATGCAGGCGGTCGATGATGCCACGATCGAAATAAGCGACGTGACAGGTGACGCCCTCCACCTTCGGATCCTTGATCGCCTCGACGATGATGTCGTTGCCCAGCCAGTCGACACCGACCTTGCCGACTTCATCGGCCACCGCCGTGCCAGCGCCAAGGACAACGCACGCGGCCAACGCGCCGCCGATCAGTTTCCGCCCAATCAGTGCTTGCAAGGGAGCCTCCTGCTTCGAGTTGCCGGTCACAGGTGGGGCGACCAACCCCGCTTTGCAAGCATATACATCGACACCACTGCGGTTGCGGCAACGCGGCACTTTGCCTGGACGGGGTCGAACCGTTAAGACTGTCATGCTGGCGCGGCCTTGGGCCGGCGCCGCGATGATTCTGCGGACGGACCTTACTGATGATGCGTTCTATTCTGGTCGGCATTCTCGTCCTGATGGCGGCCGGCATCGGCTGGCTGACCTTCGACTGGTACCGCGGCCACTATGGAGGTGAGCCCTTCGGCGCCGCCTTCACGTTGGTCGACCAGAAAGGCGCGCCGATCACCGAGGCCGCCTTCAGGGGTCAGCCCAGCGTCGTCTTCTTCGGCTTCACCCATTGCCCCGAAGTCTGCCCGACCACGCTGTTCGAACTGGCCGGCTGGCTGAAGACACTCGGCGACGACGGCAAGAACCTGCATGCCTATTTCGTCTCGGTCGATCCGGAGCGCGACACGCCCGATGTGATGAACGCCTATGTCAGCAATTTCTCCGACCGCATCGTCGGCATCACCGGCGATCCGGACAAGGTCCATGCCATGGCCAAGTCGTTCGGCATCTACTGGAAGAAAGTCGACACCGGCGACGGCGACTACACGATGGACCATACCGCCTCGGTGCTGCTGCTCAACGCCAAGGGCGACTTTGCCGGCACCATCGCCTATGGCGAAAGCGCCGACACGGCCGTCGCCAAGTTGAAGCGACTGGCCGAGGGCGCATGATCCCGAACCGAAGGACCGCGTCAGCGAAAAGTGGAACCGGTTTTCGGACAAGATCATGCTCGAGCAAGACACTTAATCCATGACCCAGACGCGGCTTCATTTCATCACCGGAAAGCTCGAATCTGTCAGCATTTTCGCGGCGTTCGAGGCGGCCTTCGAGGATGAAGGCCTGCCGATCGCCGTGCTGGAGGTCGATGAAGATCGCGACATTTACGAAGTGTCGCTCTATGCCGATGGCGACGTCGATGCCGTCGAGGCGCGGGCCAAGGACATCCTTGCCGGCCTTTCCATCGCGAAGCCGATCGGCCGCGAGGCCCTGCCCGACATCGACTGGGTGGCACGCTCGCTGGAAGGCTTGAAGCCGGTGCGCGCCGGCCGTTTCTTCGTCCACGGCGCGCATGACCGCCGGAAGCGCCACAGCGGCGAACTCGCCATCGAGATCGAGGCGGGTCTTGCCTTCGGCACCGGCCACCACGGCACCACCGCCGGCTGCCTCGAAATGCTGGAAAAGGTCATGCGCCGCGAGCACCCGCGCAATGCGCTCGACCTCGGCACCGGCAGCGCGGTGTTGGCCATCGCCGTCGCCAAGCTGGCGCACATCCCGGTGCTGGCCACTGACATCGACCCGGTGGCGGTCAGGGTGGCTGCCGCCAATGCGCGGCTCAACCACGTCAAGGCGCTGGTGGAGACGGTGACCGCGCCGGGCTTTCACCACCCGATCTTTGGCAAGCGCGCGCCCTTCGATCTCATCGTCGCCAACATATTGGCGCGGCCGCTGATGCGGCTTGCACCGCAAATGGCCGATCACATCGCACTTGGTGGCTCGATCGTGCTGTCAGGCATCCTCGAGCGCCAGCGCAACGCCGTCGTCTCGGCCTATGTCGGCCAGAACTTCCGCCACGTGCGCACCTTGCACCGCGAGGGCTGGGTGACGATCCACCTCAAGCATTGAGGCCGACACGCCGGCAACGACCCAGCTTGGACCAAGCCCGGCCGGTTGTCAGTCAAGCGATGCTGTAGCAGGTTGCGCCAGCCGGAAATCGATTCCGATTTTCAGGCCCATGCGCTACATCAGTGCCGAATTCAGGGAGGCCACAATGTTCCAGACCTTCGATTCCGCGGGCGATCCGGCAGTCGGCAAGCCGCGCGTCGTGCTGCTGCGCCATTGGCTGGCCGCCAACGGGCTGGACGGCTTCATCGTGCCGCGCGCCGACGAACATCAGGGCGAGTATGTCGCCGATCGCTCGGCGCGGCTGAAATGGCTGACCGGTTTCAGCGGCTCGGCCGGTGTCGCCATCGTGCTGCGCGACCGCGCCTTCGTCTTTGTCGACGGGCGCTACACCCTGCAGGTGCGCCACGAGGTCGATCTCAACATCTTTTCGATCGAAAGCCTGGTCGACAACCCGCCAACCGCCTGGCTCAGGGACAATCTGGGTAAGGGCGCACGGCTCGGATTTGACCCGTGGCTGCACACGATCAGTGAGGTCAAGGCACTGCAGGCCTCGGCCGACAAGACCGGCGCTGTGCTGGTGCCGCTCGACAAGAACCCGATCGACATCATCTGGAAGGACCAGCCCGAGGCGCCGGTGGCGCCGGTCGAGCTCCACCCGATCGGCTTTGCCGGCGAACTCGCCAAGGACAAGCTGGCGCGGTTGGCAACGGCGATCGCCAAGGACGGCGCCACCCATGCGGTGCTGACCGACCCCTCCTCCATCGCCTGGGCCTTCAACATCCGTGGCGGTGACGTGCCGCATACACCGCTGGCGCTCGGCTTCGCCATCCTCGCAGCCGACGGATCGCATCAGCTGTTCATGGACGGGCGCAAATTCTCGCGCCAGGTCGAGGCCTATCTCACGCAGCTCGCCGAGCCACATGAGCCCGGCGAATTCGAAGCGGCGATCGTGGCCCTTGCCAAGGGTGGCGCGAAGATCGCGCTCGACCCGGTGCTGGCGGCCGACAGGCTGCGCATGTTGGTCGAAGACAATGGCGGCACGGTGGTTGCAGCAGCCGACCCCGCCCGCATTCCGCGCGCCACCAAGAACCAGGCCGAGATCAACGGTTCCCGCGCCGCGCATCGGCGCGATGGCGCTGCAGTGGCGAAGCTTTTGTGCTGGCTGGAGCGCCAAAAACCCGGCTCGCTCGACGAGATTGCCGTGGTGACCAGGCTTGAAGAGACGCGCCGGCAGACGGGCGAGGAAACCCAGATGCCGCTGCGCGACGTCTCTTTCGACACCATTTCCGGCGCCGGCCCGAACGGCGCCATCATGCATTACCGTGTGTCGCGCGCCACCAGCCGCAAGCTGCAGGCCGGCGAATTGTTCCTGCTCGATTCCGGCGGCCAGTATCAGGACGGCACCACCGACATCACCCGCACGGTGCCGATCGGCCAGCCGACCGAGGAAATGCGCGAACGCTTCACGCTGGTGCTGAAAGGCATGATCGGCATTTCGACGCTGCGTTTCCCCACCGGCACGCGCGGCTCGGAAATCGACGCCGTCGCCCGCATGTCGCTGTGGAAGCACGGCTGCGACTTCGCCCACGGCACCGGCCACGGCGTCGGCTCGTACCTGGCCGTGCATGAGGGACCGCAGCGCATTGCCCGCACCGGCACCGAAAAGCTGCTCGAAGGCATGATGCTGTCCAACGAGCCCGGCTACTACAAGGAAGGCTCCTACGGCATCCGCATCGAGAACCTGATCCTCGTGACGCCGGCGGAACAGGTCGAGGGCGGCGACATCGCCATGCACGGCTTCGAGACGCTGACGCTGGCGCCGATCGACATCCGCCTGGTGCGCACCGATCTGCTGACGCGCGACGAATTGCACTGGCTCGACGCCTACCATGCCCGCGTGCTGGCTGAGATCGGACCGATGCTCGACGGCGAAACGTTGGCCTGGCTGGAAAAGGCGACCGCGCCGCTGCCTCACGACGCGAAGATCTGATGATGGCGAAAGCTTCAAGGCAGGCGTCTTTCTCCCCGTTCTACGGGGAGAAATGCCCGGCAGGGCAATGAGGGGCAGCGCCAACCATCGAAACGGTCGCGCGGCAGAATTCCTACCCGACGAACTGCCGCGCCAGTATCAGCACCGCCGCGCCGGCGAGAAACATCGACATCAGCCCGCCGCGCAGCGAAACCACGGCGGTGACAACCAGTGCTGCCCATTCCGCCGGTCCGGCGTTCAACAGCTCCGGCGCGACCAGTGTCGTCAGCACCGCCGCCGGCACGGCATTGAGGCCGGCTTCGACGCGCGGATGGATGTTCTCGAAACGGGAGATGACCAGATGCCCGCCGATGCGCGTCAGATAGGTCGCGATCGCACCGGCGATGATGATCCAGAATGTCGTGCTCATGGCCGTGCCTTCACGCCGCTGTGGTGAGGTGGCAGGATGACGGCGAGCAGCACACCGGCAATTGCGCCGATCGAGACGTGCCAGGGCGAGCCGACCGTCTTGTAGGCAATGATCGAGGCGGCGGCGCTGGCAATGACCACCGGCAGCCACAGCGGTCGCTTGCGAAAGCCCAGGACAAGGCCGAGAAAATAGATCGGCAGCAGGAAATCGATCCCCAGCGCATGCGTGTCGGGGATCAGCTTGCCGAACACCGCGCCAATCGCGCTTTCGATCACCCAGAACACATAGACCGGCAGGCCAAGTCCGAGATACCAGGCGAAGCCGACCGTCTGGCCGGATTGTGCCCTCGCCTCGGCCACGGCGAACTGCGGATCGGTGAGGATGAAATAGCCGAGCGCCTGCTCGATGATGGGCCAGTGCGCGATGCGCCGGCCGATACCGGCGGAATAGAGCACGTGACGGAAATTGACGGCGAAGATCGACAGCACGATCAGCCAAGGCGCGACATGCTGGCCGAACAGCTGGATGCCGACCATCTGGCTGGCGCCGCCATAGACCAGCGCGCTCATCAGAAAGGCCTCGAGGACTGAGAAGCCATTGTCGACCGCAAGCGCCCCGAACAGCACCGCGAATGGCGCCGACGCCACCACGACAGGCATCGACAGCCGCACACCTTGCCAGAAATCGCTTTTCACGCTGCTTTCGGAAATTACGTCCGTCGCCATCGACTGCTCCTACTGCATGTCGCCCAAAAGTGGCCCCGGTTTTGGGACAGCGACATGCATAAAACAAAGACCTAAAGCGCGCGACGCGCTTTAGATAACGGCGGATGTAGGTGGCGTGGCCTGCCTTGTCACACGAATTCGCTTGAGCCAAATGATCAGCGGAAATGATCCAGGGCCGCTTTTTCGTAGCCCGGTCAAAGCGGTCGCGTTGGAACGGATTCAAGCGCTGCCCTACCGCTACATCGCCGATCTTCTCTATATGAGGTTTTCTTCCTTCAAGAACTCAACGACAAACCTAAACGCCAAAACTGCCGAACTGTCTCGTGACGTCACATCGTGAATGACAGCGGCAATCTTCGGTAAACAGCCTGCGACTGGTATCTCGTCGTCGTCYGGTTCGTCTAACCCACGATTTCGATTTATTTTTTCCGCCTGCCGGTGGAT
>NZ_JBFULQ010000072.1:0-18272 GCF_054049815.1 Mesorhizobium sp. P5_C1
GGCGAAATGTGTCGGCAGGCTGAGGTCGTAGGTGAGGCCGAGATCGATGGCGGCGTCGCCGAGCCGCCGCCCGAGCGTTTCGAACGTCTCGTCGCGAACGACGATTTTCACGGCCGGATAGCGTTCGGAGAAGGCGCGGATCAGGGCCGGCGCAAAGAAGGGCGCTAGGTCCTCGAAACATCCCAGCACCAGTTCGCCGCCGACGGCCGATTTGCCTGAACCCAGGCCGACGAGTTCGTCCGTTTCGGTGAGAACCTGTCTTGCCTTCGCCACGACAGCGCGGCCGAACGACGTCGGCGACACGCCGCTGCCCCGCTGGCGGACGAACAGCTTCTGGCCGAAATTCTTTTCGACGGCGTCAATGGCCACCGAAACCGAAGGCTGCGAGACGTTCAGCATTTTCGCGGCGCCGGTGACGCTGCCATGACGCGCAACGGCGACCAGATAACGCAGCTGCGTGAGGGTCACATTCATAGAGTGATCCTATATATCAAATGAGAAGTTATTATTTTACTGAATGAAAGCGGGTTGCGATAGTCGGTCATTCCAAGAGGAGAACGCGATGGCTTCCCAGACTGAGACCCAGACAATCGACGCCCAGGCCATCGACGCAAAGACGATCGCCGATTACCAGCGCGACGGTGCGGTTTGCATCCGCGGCGCCTTCAAGGACTGGGTCGACACGATTGCCGCCGGCATCGAGCGCAACATGCAGAACCGCAGCGCCACCGCATCTGATATCGCCAATGGCCGCGGCAGTTTCTTCGATGATTATTGCAACTGGGAGCGCATTCCCGAATTCGTCAGCGTGGTGCGGGATTCGCCCGCCGCCGAACTGGCGGCGGAGGTAATGCAGTCGCGCACCGCGCAGTTCTTCCACGATCACGTTCTGGTCAAGGAACCCGGCACGCAGAAGCCGACGCCCTGGCACCAGGACATCCCCTACTACTTCGTTGATGGCCAGCAGACGGTGAGCTTCTGGATCCCCATCGATCCGGTGAAGGAGGCGACGCTGCGCCTGATCGCCGGCTCGCACAAATGGGACAAGATGATCCTGCCGGTGCGCTGGCTCGACGACAGCAATTTCTATGCCGGTGACGGCGACTACCTGCCGGTGCCGGACCCGGACAAGGACCCGTCGATGAAGGTGCTCGAATGGGAAATGGAACCTGGCGACGCCATCCTGTTCGACTTCAGGACCGCGCATGGCGCGCGCGGCAACATGACCTCGGCACGGCGCCGGGCGCTGTCGCTGCGCTGGGTCGGCGACGATGCGCGTTATGTCGAGCGGCCAGGACGGACCTCGCCGCCCTATCATGGCCATGGCATGCAGCCGGGACAGAGGCTGCGCGAGGACTGGTTCCCGGTCATCTTCCAGGGCTGAAGGGACTTGCCAGAAAATCGTCCGCGGTGTGCGCCGCCGATCTTCGGCAGGGGTAACGTTCCCGTGCGCAATTCCGATCAAAGCACCCTGATGCCTTGACCCATCGTGCAGAGAGCAATAGCGGGTGCTTGCAGGTTAATAGGCATCACGAGGTGGCCATGAACGTTCTTCTTCTCGGCTCCGGCGGCCGCGAACATGCGCTCGCCTGGAAGATCGCCGCGTCGCCGCTGCTGACAAAGCTCTATGCGGCTCCCGGCAATCCGGGCATCGGCGGCGAGGCCGAGTTGGTGAAGCTGGACATTGCCGATCACACCGTCGTTGCCGCCTTCTGCAAGGACAAGAACATCGACCTCGTCGTGGTTGGACCGGAAGGGCCGCTGGTCGCCGGCATCGCCGACGATCTGCGTGCGCAAGGCATTCGCGTCTTCGGACCCTCCAAGGCTGCCGCCCGGCTGGAGGGCTCGAAGGGGTTCACCAAGGATCTCTGCGCCAGATACGACATCCCCACCGCCGCCTATGGCCGTTTTGGCGATCTGGCGTCCGCCAAGGCCTATGTCGAAAAGACCGGCGCACCGATCGTCATCAAGGCAGATGGCCTGGCGGCAGGCAAGGGCGTCACCGTCGCCATGACGCTGGACGAAGCACGGGCGGCGCTCGATGCCTGTTTCGACGGGTCCTTCGGCGCCGCAGGCGCGGAAGTGGTGGTCGAGGAATTCATGACCGGCGAGGAGGCAAGTTTCTTCTGCCTCTGCGACGGCACCACAGCGCTGCCCTTCGGCACCGCGCAGGACCATAAGCGCGTCGGCGACGGCGATGTCGGCCCCAACACCGGCGGCATGGGAGCCTATTCGCCGGCCCCGGTGATGACGCCGCAGATGATCGAACGCTCCATGCGCGAGATCATCGAGCCAACCATGCGTGGCATGGCCCAGCTCGGGGCGCCCTTCGCCGGCATCCTCTTCGCCGGGCTGATGATCACTGACAAGGGACCGAAGCTGATCGAATACAACACCCGTTTCGGCGACCCGGAATGCCAGGTGCTGATGATGCGGCTGAAGGACGATCTGCTGGTCCTGCTCAATGCAGCAACCGACGGCCAGCTTGCACACACTTCGGTGCGCTGGCGCGACGAGGCCGCACTGATCGTGGTCATGGCGGCCAGGGGCTATCCAGGCACGCCGGAAAAGGGATCGGTCATCCGCGGCGTCGAAGACGCGGCGGATGACGGCGCCCAGATCTTCCACGCCGGCACGGCCATAAACGGCGGCGCGCTGGTTGCCAATGGCGGCCGCGTCCTCAACGTCACGGCATCAGGCGCTACGGTCGGCGAGGCGCAGAAACGCGCCTATGCCGCGCTCGACCGGATCGATTGGCCGCACGGATTCTGTCGCCGCGACATTGGCTGRCAGGCTGTGGCACGCGAGCAGGCAGATTAAAGTTCTGCGACGGTTGCTTATCGCAGCCCGCGGTCGATCTCGGTCGAAGCGGTGCTGAGCGGATCGGCGGCGGCAAAGGCGGCGTCGAGTTGCAAGGGCGAACGCTGTTCGGTCCGCTTCCAGGCGACATATTGGACAATGCCGAAATTCGGCCGCCGCGGCACCGTCTTCACGACAGGCATGCGGAATCCGTCGCGGAACTTCGTCCACCGCGTACCCAGCGCCGCGACCATATCCTCGAAGGTCGGCGGTGCCGCCACCGACGCGTAGGTGATCGTGACATTGCCGGCGAGGCCGGCTTCGCGTGACACCGGCAACGGTATCGAGGCGAGATAGTCAGGCGGCACGTCGATGAGACCACCGAAAGGCCATTGCGCGCGCAGCGTGGCCGCGTCCGTCGGCGCGACATTGACGTCGATGTCCTTGGGCGTGCCGGCGACCCTGTAAGGGCAGCGGAGCCGGCCGCAATTGGCTTGCGCCGAGAACTGCCACAGCGCGTAGCCTTGCCAGTTGCCCATCGGAAAATGCACGTCGATGTCGGGCTTGTAGCGGGCATACCAGAGCGGCAACCGCGACAAGAGCCGGTATCTGTAGCTGTTGTCGGCAATGTATTGGGCCGTCTTGCCATTGGAGTAGAGCACAGGGAAGCGGCCGATGCGCCGATGCACCTGGCGCACGAACTCCTCGGCATCTTCGAGCGACATCCACTGCGAAGGATCATTGCCTTCAATGTCGAGAGCCAGCAGATCGTCCGGCGCGGGTTCGGCGAAATCGAGGAAATTATTGGCCTGTTCGACCGGATTGCCGGGGCGGGCGAGGTGATAGGCGCCCCATTTCAGGCCGAGCGCCTTGGCGACCACCTTGCGTGTCTGGAACAGTTCGCGCGTCACCGCGTGGCGTTTCCACAGCGCCTTGCAGAGCTTCACATCGGTGTCGTCGCCGAAACAGAAATAGGGTGGCGGCATGCCGTCGGATGCTTTGTTGATGAAGCCGACGATCCGCTTGTCGGTGGCAAGTTGGGCCCAGTCGATGGAATTGTACTCGTAGGCGTCGACGACCAGGGCGCGGTCAGCGTTCTTCCACGGCTCGGAAAAATCCGAGGCTTTTGCCACTGATATCAGAGCCATCATCGCCGCGAGAGCGATCGCTGAGCGGCGTAGAAGATGCGCCGGCGTTTTCAAACAGGGAATCCCCGTTAACCAAAGACAAATCCTGGACCGCTATGGTTAAGGAAATGCTTCCGCGGGGCTGGCGCCGGCAAAGCTATCGTCTGATGAGTGGCTGAAATTCAAACGGGTCTGGCGCCGGCTCTTGCGGCAGCGTGCCCTCGGCGGCGCGTTTGCGGTGATGTGCGAGGGAGCATTGCGGCGAGCACAATATGCCGCGATCCGACCAGTAGGCGGCGCCGTTTTCCAGTCTGCCCTGATGGTACGAGAACCCTGCCGCGCGATAGGGCAGGCCGCATTCGATGCATCGATAGGCATCAGGTCTGGCAAGCATGGGTGGTTCCGGTCTGTCGGTTCGGGTCTGTCGCCGGTCGACTTGATCCGGCGTCGATTGAATTTAATACGTGTCGGCGCGATTGCAAAATCCACGTGACAAAGTTTGACGTTTACGTAAAAAGAAGATGGTAGGCCGCCGCTGAAAGGCGGATGGTTTTGCGGCAGTGCGGGTCCTAGGATCGGTGGGCCTATATCAGGAGGAGGGAGCGGCATGTATCGGGCACCGGTCGAGGATATCGCTTTCACGCTCAAGCACGTGGCTGGTCTCAAGTCCGCCCTTGATGCCGGCACGTTCGGCGATCTCGGCGAGGATCTGGTCGATGCCGTTCTTGGCGAGGCCGGCCGCTTCGCCACCGACGAAGTCGCGCCGCTCTACAAGATCGGCGATGAGCAAGGTGCGGTGCTGAAGGACGCTATCGTCACCACGCCGCGCGGCTGGAAGGAACTCTATCGCCGATGGATCGACGGCGGCTGGAATGCGCTGTCCGGGCCCGAGGAGTATGGCGGCCAGGCGTTGCCGACCATGCTTGGCGTCGCAGCGCTCGAAATGTGGAACTCAGCCGCCATGGCCTTCGGCATCGGCCCGACGCTGTCCATGGGCGCTGTCGAGGCGCTCGACAAGCACGCCTCTGAGGCACTCAAGTCGAAATATCTTGAAAAGCTCGTCTCCGGCGAATGGATGGGCACGATGAACCTGACCGAGCCGCAGGCCGGCTCGGATCTCGCTGCCTTGCGCGCCCGCGCCGAGCCGGTGGGTGACGGCACCTACCGCATCTTCGGCCAGAAAATCTTCATCACCTATGGCGAGCACGACTTTACCGACAACATCATCCATCTGGTTTTGGCACGGCTGCCCGATGCGCCGGCCGGCACGCGCGGCATATCGCTGTTCCTGGTGCCGAAATTCCTGGTCGGCGACGATGGATCGCTGGGCGCGCGCAACGACGTCTTCTGCTCCGGCCTGGAGCACAAGCTCGGCATACACGCCTCGCCGACCTGCACCATGATCTATGGCGATGGCTTCGGGGGCGCTGCGCCTGGCGCCATCGGCTGGCTGATCGGCGAGGAGAACAAGGGCCTGGCCTGCATGTTCACCATGATGAACAACGCCCGTCTTTCCGTCGGCATGCAGGGTGTCGCGGTCGCTGAAGCCGCCACGCAGAAGGCGATCGCTTATGCCAATGAGCGCCGGCAAGGCAAGGCGGCAAGCTACGCCRGCGCCGGCATGGCGCCGATCGTCCATCATCCCGATGTGCAGCGCACGCTCCTGACCATGAAGGCGCTGACGCAGACGGCCCGCGCCATCAGCTACTGCTGCGCCCATGCCATCGACCTGGCGCGCGTATCGGTCGGCGATGAGGCGGCGCATTGGCGCGACCGTGCCAATCTGCTGATGCCGCTGGCCAAGGCTTTCTCGACCGATGTCGGCGTCGAGGTTGCCTCGCTCGGCCTCCAGGTGCATGGCGGCATGGGCTTCATCGAGGAGACCGGCGCGGCGGCATTCTACCGCGATGCGCGCATCGCACCGATCTATGAGGGTACCAACGGCATCCAGGCGATTGATCTGGTCATGCGCAAGCTGCCGCTCGGCGGCGGCGAACACGTCCATGGCTTCATCGACGAACTGGCGGCGGTCGCCAATGCCGTGCGGACATCGAATCTCGAGGGTTTCGGCCGCACCGCCGATGCTCTCGACAAGGCGCTCGGCGAACTCAGCGAAACGACCCGCTTCCTGCAAAGACTGTCGGCCGACGGCCGGGCGGACGAGGCGCTGGCGGGTGCTACACCCTATCTCAAGCTGATCTCGCTGGCTGCCGGCGGGGCCTATCTGGCGCAGGGCGCGCTTGCCGATCAAGGCCGTATCGCGCTTTGCCGCTTCTTCGCCGAAAACCTGCTCGGCGAGGTCAGTGCCCTGAAGGACCGCGTTGTCGATGGCGCCGAAAGCCTCGCCGCTGCCGGCAAGGCGCTCATCTCTGCCTGACGTTCACAAGGAAAAACCCGTGACAGACCATATCCTCGTCGAGCGCCAGGGCGCCATCCAGATCATCCGCATGAACCGCCCCGACAAGAAGAACGCCTTGACGCGCGCCATGTATGCAAAAATGTCGGCTGCTCTGGCAGAAGGTGATGGCGACCCGGCGATCCGCGTCCATGTCTTCCTTGGCGTGCCCGGCGCCTTCTCCTCCGGCAACGACCTTGCCGATTTCATGGTCGTTGCCACCGGTGGCGACGGCGGCACCGAGGTCTGGGACTTCCTGATGGCGCTGGCCAGGGTCGAGAAACCCATCGTCTCCGGCGTCGACGGCATCGCGGTCGGCATCGGCACGACGCTCAACCTGCATTGCGACCTGACCTTCGCCACGCCACGCACCGTGTTCAGGACGCCTTTCGTCGATCTCGGCCTGGTGCCCGAAGCGGGCTCCAGCCTGTTGGCGCCGCGCATCCTGGGACAGCAGGCAGCTTTCGCGCTGCTCGGCCTCGGCGAGGG
Source organism: Mesorhizobium sp. P5_C1 (assembly GCF_054049815.1). Lineage (NCBI taxonomy): Bacteria > Pseudomonadati > Pseudomonadota > Alphaproteobacteria > Hyphomicrobiales > Phyllobacteriaceae > Mesorhizobium > Mesorhizobium sp. P5_C1. The sequence goes on from NZ_JBFULQ010000072.1 coordinate 6,811, forward strand.
CTTTTCGGCCGAACGCGCGAAGGCCGCCGGCCTGATCTACGATGTGGTCGAGGAAGACGCGCTGGAGGCCTCGGTGCTGACGGCGGCCGGCCAGATCGCGGCCAAGCCTCCGCAGGCCTTGAAGATCGCGCGCGACCTGATGCGCGGCTCGCGCGACGACCTCCTCGCCCGCATAGGCGAGGAAAGCGAACATTTTCGCCAACGGCTGAAATCAGACGAGGCGCGCGCCGCGCTCACGGCATTCATGACCAGGAAGAAGGCCTAAACCTCCCTTTTAGGGATAAAGCCTCGTCTTGTCCCAACCGCCTTTTGCATCACGCGAAAAGACCACCCGGTCATGTAGCCGGAACGGCCGGTCATGCCAGAACTCGATGGTCGTGGGCACGATGCGGAAGCCCGACCAATGCTTTGGCCGTGGGATTTCGCCGATCGGATAGCGCGCCGTGTATTCGGCCACCGCCTTTTCCAGTGCGAAGCGGCTTTCCAGCGGCCGCGACTGTTTCGAGGCCCAGGCGCCGATACGGCTGCCGCGTGGCCGCGTCGCGTAGTAGGCGTCGGCTTCGGCGTCGCTGACGATCTCTACCGGGCCGCGAATGCGCACCTGGCGGCGCAGCGACTTCCAATGGAAGCACATCGCCGCCTTCATGCTGCCAAGAATCTCCTGGCCTTTGGCGCTCTCGAAATTCGTGTAGAACACAAACCCGCCTTCATCGAACCCCTTGAGCAGAACCATTCGCACATCCGGCATGCCGTCGGCATCGACGGTCGCCAGCGCCACGCCGTTTGGGTCGTTCATTTCGCTCTTGGTGGCGTCCTCCAGCCATGCGGCAAAGAGGCGAAACGGCTCCGCCGCCTCGGTAAAGTCACTGCTTGTTAACTCTGTGTCACTCATAGTTTTTCTCAAATCGTTACGAGGCGGGGGAGGTTGCAGATTGTCGCGTATCGCGCAAGCTTTTGACAGCAGGCAAAGCGGCCTAATTGCTTCAGCCAGCGCCAAAGCCGCGATCATGATGATCGCTCTGCCGCTTGCCGCCTGCGGCGCGGGTGGCTTCAGTCTGGAAAAGGCAGAAGTCGACCGCTCGATCCTGACCAGCAGCACGTCCGTCCCCTCCGCGCCGGTCAGTTCGGATCGCGACTCCGACCAGACGACGATCGGCAATGCGGTGTCCTCGGCCGATATCGAGCAGCTCGGCGGGCAGGCCGTGCCGTGGGCGAATGCCGGCACCGGGTCGCGAGGCTCCATCACCGAACTGGCGGAATTGAAGGACAAGGGCCAGACATGCCGCCGTTTCAGGGCCTCGCGCGAGAGCTTTGATGGCGTTGCCATGTTCGAAGGCGAACTTTGCCTGGCCAGCGCCGGCGGCTGGCACATGCAGGACTTCAAGGCGCTCTGATCTTCCGTTTTTGATATGGTGCTCGGCCACTGGAATTTCTTCCTATGCGAGCGCATATAGGGGGCAACCAGAGACTCACTCCTTTTCCAGGGCAGTAAGCATGCGCGACCCCTATGAGGTGCTGGGCGTTGCCAAGAACGCATCGGCCAAGGACATAAAATCGGCGTACCGGAAACTCGCCAAGAAGCATCATCCGGACCAGAATCCGAATGATCCCAAGGCGAAGGACCGTTTTGCCGCGGCCAACCAGGCTTACGAGATCGTCGGTGACGAAAAGAATCGGGCCGCGTTCGATCGCGGCGAGATCGATGCCGACGGCAAGCCGCGTTTCCAAGGCTTTGAGGGCGCCGCTGGTGGCGGTGATCCCTTTGGCGGGTTTCGCCGGCAGCAAGGGGCCGGCGGTTCACGCTTCGAATTCCGCTCCGGCCGTCCGGGCGGTGATCCGTTCGACGGCAACAGCGATATTTTCAGCCAGATTTTCGGCGATGCTTTTTCGGGCGCGCGCGGCCCCGGCGCGGGCGACCGCCGCCAGCCGGCGACCGCCGCCGACCTGAACGTGAAGCTCGACGTCACCATCGAGGAGGCGGCAACCGCCGAAAAGGTGACGGCGATGTTCCCCGACGGCCGCAAGGTGGCGGTCAAGCTGCCGGCCTATGTCGAGGACGGCCAGACCATCCGGCTGAAGGGGCAGGGCGAGCAAGGGCCGGGCCAGCCGGGCGATGCGCTGGTCAAGGTCCATCTGCGCCGGCACCCGCGCTACCGCATCGAGGGCCGCGACCTGCATGCAGATCTGCCGGTGACGCTGGCGGATGCGGTGCTCGGCGCCAAGGTGCCCGTCGAGACGCCGACCGGCAAGCTCGCGGTCAACGTTCCCGCCTGGTCGAACTCGGACAAGGTGCTGCGGCTGAAGGGCAGGGGCCTGCCGGAGAAAGCCGGCGGCCATGGCGATCTCTACGCCCATGTGCGGATCATGCTGCCGGAAGGCGGCGATAGCGCGCTCGAATCGCTGCTGCGCAGCCAAAAAGGCTGATTGGCGGCTTTTGTCCCCCGAACTGTCCGGTTTGAGCGCTTGAAGGGGCAGTGTGCCTGTGCGATAGGGCACTCCACAAAGCTGAAAAATCTTGCGGAGAGCGCTGACATGGCGGGTGGACAGGGCCTTATGGCCGGCAAGCGCGGCCTTATTCTTGGCGTCGCCAACAACAGATCGATCGCCTATGGCATCGCCAAGGCCTGTGTCGATCATGGCGCCGAGATCGCGCTCACCTATCAGGGCGAGGCGTTCAAGAAGCGTGTCGAGCCGCTGGCGGCCGAACTTGGCGCCTTTGTCGCCGGCCATTGCGACGTCACCGATCCGGCGAGCCTGGACGACGTTTTCGCCAATGTCGCCAAGCATTGGGGCAAGCTCGATTTTCTCGTCCACGMCATCGCTTTTTCCGACAAGGACGAGCTGACCGGCCGCTACGTCGAGACGACGCGCGACAATTTCCTGCGCACCATGGACATTTCGGTCTATTCCTTCACCACCATCGCCAAGCGCGCCGAAGCATTGATGAGCAATGGTGGCTCGCTGCTGACGCTGACCTATTACGGCGCCGAAAAGGTCATGCCGCACTACAACGTCATGGGTGTCGCCAAGGCGGCGCTCGAGGCCAGCGTGCGTTATCTCGCGGTCGACCTCGGCGCCAAGAAGATACGCGTCAACGCCATTTCCGCGGGCCCGATCAAGACGCTTGCCGCATCAGGCATCGGCGACTTCCGCTACATCCTGAAGTGGAACGAATACAATTCGCCGCTGAAGCAAACGGTGACGCAGGAGGAAGTCGGTGATTCCGGCGTCTATTTCCTGTCCGATCTGTCGCGTGGCGTCACCGGTGAAGTGCATCACGTCGATTCAGGCTACCACGTCGTCGGCATGAAGGCGGTCGACGCGCCGGATATTTCGACGGTCAAGGATTAACATCCACCAACCGTCGTCGTCCCGACCCCGTACCGGAAGACCTGATGTACCCGCTGGTTTATATCGTGCGCCACGGCCAGACCGCGTGGAACGCCGAATCCCGGCTTCAGGGGCAGGCCGACACCGACCTCAATGCGCTTGGCCGCGAGCAGGCGACCGGAAACGGTCATCGGCTGGCCGAAGTGGTGCGAAATCCCGCGGATTTCGATTTCGTTGCCAGCCCAATGAAGCGGACGCGCGAGACGATGCAGCGCATCCGCGCCGCGATGAAGCTCGATCCGGATGCCTATCGAACCGATCCTCGCCTGGTGGAAGTCAATTTCGGCGATTGGCAGGGTTTTACCTATGCCGAGCTCAAGACGCGGTATCCAGGCGCGCGCCGGACACGCGCGCTGGACAAATGGAACTTCCAGCCGCCCGGCGAGGGCGCGGAGAGCTACCAGATGCTGCTCGAACGGGTGAAACCCTGGTTCGACGCGATCCAACGCCAGACGATCTGCGTGACGCATGGCGGGGTCATGCGGGCTCTGTTTCGCTTCGTGCTTGGAGTGGCGGAGGACGAGGCAGCGAACCTGGAGATACCACAGGACCGCGTGCTCAGGCTGCAGGGTGACCGCCTGGAGTGGCTGTCGCAGTCCTAGCCAGGACACTTGCCTAGCCAGGACGCTTGTTCATCCCAGGGTTTGGAAGGCTCCCAACTCTTGACCCGGTCGTTCCGATGAACGTGTCATTCGATGAAGGTCACCACACCCGTTTCAAGATCATAGATTGCCGCGACGATCTTCAGCTTCCCGGCCCCGGTGAGATCGGCCAGGAGCTTGCTTGAAGCAGCCAGGCGCCGCACAGTCCTGCGCGCGCTCTCCTTGGCGGTGTTGTCGACGAAATCGCCTGCCTCGCTCCGCGCCGCGATCGCCGCAGGCAGGATCGGTTCGATCATCGGGCCGATCGCGCCCGGATAGGTCGCGTTCTTGGTGACCACGTCGCAAGCCGCCTTGACGGCACCGCAGCTTGTGTGCGCGAGGACAACAATCAATGGCGAGCCGAGCACCGCCGCGCCGTATTCGACCGTGCCGAGCGTCGCAGTGTCGGCGAGGTTGCCGGCATTCCGGGCGACGAATAGCTCTCCAACGCCTTGGCCGCCGAAGATCAACTCGGGCGGAACGCGACTGTCGGCGCAACTGATGATGGTAGCCCAAGGCGCCTGATGCCCGGCGACAGCCTTCCGCTGCGCGGCAAGGTCGATCGAGCACAGTTCCGGGTGGCTGACATAGCGCTCGTTGCCGGATTTCAGCGCGGCGAGCGCTGCATCAGGGGACGATGCCGGTGTAGCACTCTCTGCCGCACGCGCGGACCACGAAGCTCCACCAAGACCGATCGCAACGAGCCCCGCCGCGCCGACCTTGAGGAAATCCCTCCGGTCGACCCCTTCGCCTTCGCAGTCGCTGCACATTGTTCGGTCTCCGCTCGCATCTTCCACTTGATGGCTGGATCTGCGCGCAGAGATTGCTACCAACGGACGGCGTTGGCAAGCGCGCCGTGCGGGGCCGGAAGGCGCTTATTCGGTGTCGGGCAATTGCATGTCGGTGACGATGTTTTCGCCATTGGTCTCATYGTAAGCGATGACGACATCCATGCCCGGCTTCAGCGAGTCGAGGTCTGTCTCGGCATTCAGCTTGTAGGACTTGCCGTCATCCAGCGTCAGCGTCGCCGTGTCCTTGTCGATCTTCTTGATCAGGCCTTCGGTCTGGCCGGCGAAAGCGGCGGTGGAAAGCAGCAGCGTAGCGGCTACGGCGCCAATCAGGGTACGCATAATCGTTCCTCGTTATCATTGCACCGGCATGGGCGGCGGCAGGCGAATGGAAGAGAGCAGAAACCAACCGAATGTGTCAAAACTAAATCCGCCAGATCACAGTTTGACCACTGTGAAAAACGCCAATAGAAGGCAGGCCACGGCGCCGAGCGTCCTCCTGGAGCGCGAAGGACGCTGTGGCACTTTTTGATTTGCGCATGATCCCTTGCGAGAACGGCTTCGTTTTTCGGGTCATGTGCTAAGCTGGCTCCGATGCCGGGCAGGGTCATTTCATGTCTCACAACACGTTCGGCCACCTTTTCCGCGTCACCACCTGGGGCGAAAGCCACGGCGCCGCACTCGGCTGTGTGGTCGACGGCTGTCCGCCCGGCATCCGCTTCACTCTGCGAGACATCCAGGCCGAGCTCGACAAGCGCCGGCCGGGCCAGTCACGCTTCGTCACCCAGCGCCGCGAACCCGATGAAGTCAAAGTGCTGTCGGGCTTCATCTTCGACGAGGACGGCGAGACRATGATCACCACCGGCACGCCGGTCTCGATGCTGATCGAGAATGTCGACCAGCGCTCGAAGGACTATGGCGAGATCGCCCGCCAATACCGGCCGGGCCATGCCGACTACACCTATGACGTCAAATACGGCTTGCGCGATTATCGCGGTGGCGGCCGCTCCTCGGCCCGCGAGACGGCGGCACGCGTCGCGGCCGGCGCACTCGCCCGCAAGGTGGTGCCTGGCATGGTGGTGCGCGGCGCGCTGGTGTCGATGGGCGAAAAGTCCATCGACCGCGCGAACTGGAACTGGAACTTCATCGGTGACGCGGAAAATCCGTTCTTCACTCCCGATCCGGCGTCCGTTCCCGTCTTTATCCAGTACCTCGATGGCATCCGCAAGGCGGGGTCCTCGGTCGGCGCGGTGATCGAGATCGTTGCCGACGGCGTTCCCGCCGGCCTCGGCGCGCCGATCTACGCCAAGCTCGACCAGGACATTGCCTCCGGACTGATGTCGATCAACGCTGTCAAGGGCGTCGAGATCGGCAACGGTTTCGAGGCCGCCCGGATCACCGGCGAGCAGAATGCCGACGAGATGCGCATGGGCAATGACGGCAAGCCGGTGTTCTTGTCCAACAATGCCGGCGGTATCCTCGGCGGCATCTCGACCGGCCAGGCGATCATCGCCCGTTTCGCCGTCAAGCCGACCTCGTCGATCCTGACGCCGCGAAAGTCGATCGACAGGGACGGCAACGACGTCGAGATCATGACCAAGGGGCGTCACGATCCCTGTGTCGGCATACGCGCCGTGCCGATCGGCGAGGCGATGGTTGCCTGCGCCATTGCCGATCATTATCTGCGTCATCGGGGACAGACAGGTAAGGGAGTTGGGGAGTAGGGCAGTAGGGGAATATGTTACGCTACCCACCCGAGACAGCCATTTTTTCCTTTTCCCTACTCCCGTACTGCCCTACTCCCTTATTTCCCTGCGAGTGAAACGAGCGCCTATGCCTTACGACCAGAAGAAAATCGTCGAAGCCCTGCGCGCTTTCGAGCGCGGCGAGATCGTCGTTGTCATGGACGATGATGGACGCGAGAACGAGGGTGACCTGATCGTCGCCGCCGTCCATTGCACGCCGGAGAAGATGGCGTTCATCATCCGTCACACCTCCGGCATCGTCTGCACGCCGATGCCGCGCGAGGAGGCCAAGCGGCTCAACCTGGCGCCGATGGTGGCCGACAATGATTCCGCTCACACCACGGCCTTCACCGTCAGCGTCGATTTCAAGCACGGCACGACAACAGGCATTTCGGCCGAGGACCGCACGCTCACCGTGCGCAATCTCGCCAACGGCAATGTCGGCGGCTCGGATTTCGTCCGCCCCGGCCACATTTTCCCGCTGATCGCGCGCGAAGGCGGCGTGCTGATGCGCTCGGGTCATACCGAAGCCGCGGTCGATCTATGCAAGCTCGCCGGTCTGGCACCGGTCGGCGTCATTTCGGAACTGGTCAATGACGACGGCACCGTCAAGCGTGGCCCGCAGGTCTCGGCCTTTGCCGAGGAGCATGGTCTCAAACAGGTTTCGGTCGCCGACCTCATTGCCTACCGGCAACGCAAGGAAACGCTGGTCGAACGCGTGGCTTGCTCGGAAATCGACACGCTCGGCGGCAAGGCGCAGGTCTTCACCTACACGCTGCCCTGGGACCCCATGCATCACGTCGCCATTGTCTTCGGCGACATCCGCGACGGCGAGGAGGTGCCGGTGCGCCTGCATTCCGAGGATGTGGTGACCGACGTGTTCGGCACCAGCCACCGGCTCGACGGCATCATGAAGGCGATGGGCGAGCGCAGGCGTGGCGTCATCGTCTACCTGCGCGAGGGCTCGGTCGGCGTTGCCCACCAGGAGCGCAAGCGGCCGGCGAGCGGCGACCGCGAGGATCACGAAGAGGCGCGCCGCCGTGAGAATGAATGGCGCGAAATCGGCCTCGGTGCGCAGATCCTCAAGGATCTCGGCATTTCCTCGATCAATCTGATCGCTTCGCGCGAGCGGCACTATGTCGGTCTCGAAGGCTTTGGCATCCATATCGCCAAGACCGAGATTCTCTGAAGGGCAACCGCTGGGGATAGAGCCCGGTCCGTTCGAAACCGGGCGCTTCGGGGATCATCCGGCGGGAACGACGGCTGCTTCGCAGCCATCCAGGTGGCATTCAGGCGTGGCCAGGCTGCGCTGACCAAGCAACACGGTGACCAGTGCGATCGTGCCGGCCGCAACCGACACCCAGAATCCGTTCTGGGCGCCGAACGCATCCACCACCGAGCCGGCCGCGAACGAGCCCAGCGCCATGCCGATGCCGATCCCGGTGGTCACCCAGGTGATGCCCTCGGTCAGCATCGCCTCCGGCACATGCCGTTCGATCAGACCGAACGCCGTGATGAAGGTCGGCGAGATCGCCACGCCGCTGACGAACACGGTCAACGCCAGCAGCGGCACCGTGCCGGCGGTGAGCGGCAGCAAGGTGCTGAGCGCGATGATGGCGATTGCGACGGCAAGCTGGCGTTGCAGCGGTGCTTTCAGGTTGAGCGCGCCGACGATGATGCCGAGCACGAACGATCCCAGCGCGTAGACACCGATGACGAGGCTTGCGGCGCCAGGCTGGCCAAGTTCCTTGGTGATCGCCACGGTGCTCACTTCCGTCGTCGCGAAGGTCGCGCCGATAAAGATCAGGGCAAAGGTGATGATCTGTACCGGCCGCAGTCGGATTGCCGAGCCGCGCGAGCCGTGTTCCACCGGCCGCACTTGTGGCTCGGTCGAACGCTGCAGGATGAACGCCGTCGAGCCGAAGGCGAGAAACAGCGTGCTGGCCAGCATCCCTGCTTCCGGGAACAGGGCGGCACTCAGGCCGACCGACAGCGATGCGCCGGCAATGTAGACCAGCTCGTCCGCCGCCGACTCGAAGGCGAATGCGGTGTTCATCTCTGGCCGTCCGCGAAAAATCTCGGTCCAGCGAGCGCGCACCATTGCCGGGATGCTGGGCATCGCCGCCGCCAGTAGCGCCGACACGAACAGCATCCATACCGGCCAGTCCTGGTTGGCCGCAGCAATCAGGACGGCGAAAGCGAGCACCGAGATGATCGTGGTGGGCACGACGATCCGCGTCTGGCCAAGGCGATCGACAAGCCTTGATATTTGCGGCGCCACGAAAGCGTTGGCCAGCGCGAATGTCGCGGAGACCGCGCCGGCCAGCCAGTATTCGCCACGCGTCTGCGACAGCATCGCCACGATGCCGATTGGCGCCATCGCGATCGGCAGCCGCGCCATGAAGCCCGCTGCTGCAAAGCCCTTGGCGCCAGGGGCGCGAAAGATCTCCGAATAGGGATTTTGCATGGTCCGGTTCCTCGACAAAGACGGATTCGACAATTACATACGATGCGTATGATTGTTAGATAGATCATACGCCGCGTATGTCAATTGGCATACGAAGCGTATGTTAGTAGGTCCAGAAGCCATGCACAAACCTCGCAAGGAGATGATCGCCGAGACGCGCGCCAAGCTGATCGCGGCCGCCCGCCACGCTTTCGGCACGATCGGCTATGCCCAGTCGTCGATGGATGATTTCACCGCATCGGCCGGGCTGACGCGCGGCGCACTCTATCATCACTTCGGCGACAAGAAGGGCTTGCTGCAGGCGGTCATCGCCGAAATCGACGGCGAGATGGCGGCGCGCGTGAACGAAGTGGCGTCGAGAGCACCGACCCGCTGGCAGCATTTCGTCGACGAATGCACGACCTATATCGAGATGGCGTTGGAGCCGGAAATCCAGCGCATAATGTTCCGGGATGGCCCGGCCGTGCTGGGGGATCCTGCACAATGGCCAAATGCCAATGCATGTGTCGGTTCAATGACCGATCATCTGACCAGGCTGCAGGAGGAGGGCGTGGTCGTTCCCAGCCTCGACCCCGAGACCGCCTCGCGGCTGATCAACGGGGCGAGCAGCCAGGCAGCGCAGCGGATCGCCAATTCGAGCGACCCCGAAGCGACGTCGAAGAAGGTGGTGGCGGCCTTCAAGCAGTTGCTCGAAGGCTTGCTCAAGAAGCAGGATTCGCAGCCGGCCTGAAATCCCCATTGCTGGTCTGGCGCGCCACTCCCACGATTGACAACAGCCGGTTTCAGCGCATCCTCTCGCGCCATCTCTGAGCGGAGATTCGGGGCATGTGGGATTTCGATATCGGCAGGTCGGTGTCCATCATGATGCGGACCTGGCCCTTCATCGTCTTCCGCATGATCGTCTATTTCGGCATCACGCTGGCCTATATCGTGGCGACCGGCACGGGCGCCTCCGTTGGCTACGGCATTGGCCATATCTCCACCGATCCCGACGGGCCGTTGTCCTTTGCCCTGTGGGGCGGTGTGGTCGGCTTCGGCATCGTCTTGATCGCCGTCTACTGGATCCGCGAATACATCCTTTATGTCGTCAAGGCCGGCCATATCGCCGTCATGGTCCATCTGGTCGACGGCCGCGACATTCCCGACGGCCAGGACCAGATTGCCTATGCCAAGGACATCGTGACCCAGCGTTTTGCCGAGGCCAACATCCTTTTCGTCGTCGACCAGCTGGTCAAGGGCGCCATTCGCGCCATCACCGGGCTGCTCGGCGGCATCGCCGCTTTCCTGCCGATCCCGGGCCTGGGCGGCCTGGTCAGCTTCGTCAACACGGTGATCCGCCTGTCGCTGACCTATGTCGACGAGATCATCCTCGGCTACAACATCCGCATCAATTCAACCTCGCCGTTCGAGACTGCGCGGCAAGGCGTCGTGCTCTATGCCCAGAACGGCAAGATCATGATCAAGAACGCCGTTTGGCTGGCGGTCATCATGTGGGGCGTCTCGTTTGTCATCTTCCTGCTGATGCTGGCGCCTGCCGGCGCCATTCTTTTCCTCATGCCCGGGCAGCTTGCCGGCTGGGCTTTCGTGCTCGCCATCGTCTTCGCCTGGGCCTTCAAGGCGGCGTTCATCGAACCCTTCGCCATCGCCTGCCTGATGCAGGTCTATTTCAGGACCATCGAGGGCCAGGTGCCCGATCCCGCCTGGGACGCCCGGCTGGCCGAGGCGTCGTCGAAGTTCAGGGAACTCAAGGACAAGGCGCTGGCCTCCTTCGGCGGTTCGCGCTGGGGCACGGCCGGCGCGACGCGCTGATCGGCAGTGGTCGCCGGCGCGGCATCGAAGCCGTTGAGGCGCGCCACGGTCGATTTGAGCGACGCTTCACCTTGCCCGCAAAAGGTCTCGCTCATGATCAGTTCCGGCAGTGGCAAGCGGCGGCCCCAGCCATGTGCTTCGAGGTCCGGCTTTGGCGCGAACTCAGAAACACGGCCGACGCAGAGATAGGCGACCGGCGTCACATGCTCGGGAATTGACAGCAGGCTTTTCAATGCMTGCGCCTCGATGATGCTGACCCAGCCGACTCCGACACCCTCGGCGCGCGCCGCCAGCCAGAAATTCTGCACCGCGCAGACCGTGCTGTAGAGGTCCATCTCCGGATTGTGCCAGCGCCCCAGTGGCGAACCCTTCGAGCGCTGCCGGTCGCAGGTGATGCAGATGTTGAGCGCGCTTTCGCAGATGCCTTCCAGCTTGAGCTTGCGGTAAAGCGCCTGTCGCTCTTCCGCGATGGCCGGCAGTTCCTGTTCACGCGCCGCCAGGAACAGGTCACGCACTTTTTCCCGTCGCTCGGCATCGCGAATAACGATGAAATTCCAAGGCTGCATGAAGCCGACCGAGGGCGCATGGTGAGCTGCAAGCAGCAGCCGCGCCAGCACCTCAT
>NZ_JBFULQ010000073.1:0-18208 GCF_054049815.1 Mesorhizobium sp. P5_C1
ACCCGCTCGCTGTCGGGCACCACCGGCTGCGGCGCGGTCACCACCGAAAGGATGACGTTCTGCTCATGCAGCACCTTGTAGTGTTTCAGGCTGTGCATCAGCGCCGTTGGCGCGCTCAAGGGATCGCTGGTCAGGAACACGGCGGTGCCGGACACCAGCTGCGGCTTCTTCTTCAAGAGATTGCCGGCGAGGAAATCGAGCGGGATCTCGTTGCGCCGGGTCTTGTCGAACAGATAGCGGCTGCCGCGCACCCAGGTCCACATGCCCAGCACGATGGTGAAGGCCACAGCCAGCGATGCCCAGCCGCCCTCGAACACCTTGACGATGTTGGAGGCAAAGAAGCCGATGTCGATAAAGGCAAACAGCGCCGTCAGCGAGACGGCCAGCCACAGCTGCCATTTCCAGATACGCGTCATGACGACATAGAGCAGCACCGTTGTCACCAGCATGTTGCCAGTCACCGAAATACCATAGGCCGACGCCAGCTTGCTGGACTCGCCGAAGCCGACGACCAGCATCATCACCACCAGCGCCAGCAGGAGATTGACGCGCGGCATATAGATCTGGCCGGACTGTTTTTCAGATGTGTGCAGGATTTCCAGACGCGGCAGCATGTTGAGCTGCACAGCCTGCCTGGTCAGCGAGAAGGCGCCGGAAATCACCGCCTGGCTGGCGATCACGGTCGCAGCAGTCGCCAGCACGACCATCGGGATCAGCGTCCAGCCCTCATTCATCTCGAAGAACGGATGGCCGACCACGCCGTTCTTTGCCAGCACGAAGGCGCCTTGCCCGGCATAATTGAGCAGCAGGCAGGGAAACACGATCGCCAGCCAGGCGAGCACGATCGGCTTGCGGCCGAAATGGCCCAGATCGGCATAGAGCGCTTCGGCGCCGGTGACGGCGAGGAAGATGGCGCCGATGGTAACGAAGGCGACGTCGGGCGAATTGATCAGAAAGGCAACGATGTAGTGTGGGCTCACGGCCCACAGGATTTCCGGATCGGCGATGATGTGGTTGAGACCGGAAAGGCCAATGGCCAGGAACCATACTGCGGTCACTGGGCCGAACACCAATCCCACCCCGCCCGTGCCAAAGCGCTGTACGGCGAACACCATGGCAAGAATGACCAGAGTTAGCGGCACCACATAAGGCTGGAAGGCAGGCGTGACGACATTCATGCCCTCGACGGCCGACAGCACCGAGATTGCCGGCGTGATGACGGCGTCACCGAAGAAAAGCGATGCCCCGACGATGCCGATGCCAAGTATCAGCGCCGAACGCTTGGGGAAACTGCCGCGCGCCAGCGCCATCAGCGACAGCACGCCGCCCTCGCCGCGGTTGTCGGCGCGCAACACAAACATAATGTATTTGATGGTGACGATGATCGTCAGCGACCAGATGATCAGCGACAGAACGCCAAGAATATCGCCGCGATCCGCCACGCTACCGCGGGACGATGCCACCAGCGCCTCGCGGAACGCATAGATCGGGCTGGTGCCGATATCCCCATAGACGACGCCAAGCGCGCCCAGCATCAACACCTTGGTGCTGTGCTGTTCGATTTCAGGATGGCTCGATTGTTCGACGGGTTCTGCCTCACTACCAGCATTGGCAAGGGCCATGGACGACACTCCAATAAGTGCGCGGTCATCTACGCTTGCTGCGATGCAATATCAAGTGCCGTCGCGTGATGGCTCCCATGCCGGCAACGCTCGGCTGCTCGGAAGATCATCGGTCCACGCGAGATTCGCGGGCTCGATCTGCAGGCATGGTCCCACCAGCAGGACCGGCAGCATATGCGTCCGTCAGATCGCTACCTGCGTACCAATCTCTACCACACGGCCGGTCGGGATCTGGAAATATTCGGTCGCGTCGGCCGCCGTGCGCGCCAGGCCGATGAACAACCGATCCTGCCACACCGGCATACCGGAATTGGGCGAGGCCTTGAGCGAACGTCGCGACAGGAAGAACGAGGTCGTCATGATGTCGAACTTCCARCCCTGCTTGCGGCAGATCGCCAGCGCGCGMGGGATGTTGGGCTGCTCCATGTAGCCGAAGGTCAGCGTCACCCGCATGAACAGCTCGTTGACCGTCTCCATCTTSACCCGCTCGCTGTCGGGCACCACCGGCTGCGGCGCGGTCACCACCGAAAGGATGACGTTCTGCTCATGCAGCACCTTGTAGTGYTTCAGACTGTGCATCAGTGCCGTTGGCGCGCTCAAGGGATCGCTGGTCAGGAACACGGCGGTGCCGGACACCAGCTGCGGCTTCTTCTTCAGCAGATTGCCGGCGAGGAAATCGAGCGGAATCTCGTTGCGCCGGGTCTTGTCGAACAGATAGCGGGTGCCGCGAATCCATGTCGACATGATCAGCCCCATCATGCAGGCGACAGTAATTGATACCCATCCGCCTTCGAATATCTTGACGACGTTTGCCAAGAAGAAACCGCTGTCGATAATGCCGAACAGCAGGGCCAGAGCCAAGGCAAGCGCCAGCTTCCATTTCCACAGCTTGCGCATCACCACGAACAGCAGAATGGTCGTCATCAGCATTTCGCCGGTCACCGAAATTCCGTAAGCGGAGGCCAGCGCACTCGAGCTGCCGAAACCAACCACCAGCAGCATCACCCCGATCGCGATGAGCAGGTTGACGCGGGGCATGTAAATCTGCCCGAGCTGCATTTCAGAGGTATGCTGCACCTCGATGCGCGGCAGAAGGTTGAGCTGCACGGCCTGACGGGTCAGTGAAAAAGCGCCTGAGATGACCGCCTGGCTGGCGATAACGGTCGCGGCCGTTGCCATGCCCACCATCGGCATCAGTGCCCAGTCAGGCAGCATCTGAAAGAATGGATTGGTCGGCCTGCCACCATTGGCCAGGACAAAGGCGCCTTGCCCGAAATAGTTGAGCAGCAGACACGGGAAAACCACGGAAAACCAGGCCATCACGATCGGCTTGCGCCCGAAATGGCCGAGATCGACATAGAGCGCCTCGGCCCCGGTCACGGCCAGGAACACGGCACCGACGGTGACAAAGGCGGCGGTCGGAGTACCGGCGAGATAATAGACGGCGTAGTAAGGATTGATCGCCATCAGGACCGATGGATCGTCCGTCAGGTGATAGAGCCCTGCAATGCCGATGGCCAGGAACCAAAGCGCTGTCACCGGCCCGAACACCGCCGCGACCTTTCCGGTGCCGAAGCGTTGCACCGAAAACAGAAGGGCCAGGATGACCAACGTGATGGGCACGACATAGGCATCCAGTGTCGGGGTCACCACCTCCAGGCCTTCGACCGCCGACAGCACGGAGATGGCCGGTGTGATGATAGCGTCGCCAAAGAACAGCGCCGCACCGCAAAGCCCGATCCCGAGAATTAGTCGGGCGCCTTTCGGATAGGCGCTTCGTGCAAGCGCCATCAGGGATAGCGTACCGCCCTCGCCCTTGTTGTCTGCACGAAGCACGAAGGCGACATACTTTATGGTGACGATGATCGTCAGCGCCCAGACGATCAGCGACAGAACGCCCAGCACATCGCTGCGCGTATCGGTGCCGGGAGAAGCATGGAGCGCCTCTCGGAAGGCGTAGATGGGGCTGGTGCCGATATCGCCATAGACGACACCGAGTGCGCCTAGCATCAGAACCTTGGTGCTGTGCTTTTCGACCTCGGAATGGCTCGATTGTTCGACGGTTCCAGCCTCGCTACCGCTACTGGCAAGGGCCATCGACCACTCTCCGACAAGCGCGCGGCGCTCTATGCATGCTGCGATACGATATCAATTGCACGCGATGGCTGCCATACTTTCAATGCGCGGCTCTACCCTACCACCCGCAGGCCTTCAGGAACCGCCCCACCGTGCCGGCCATGCCATACTCCAACGCGTCGGCTGTCAATCCATGTCCGATCGACACTTCGGCTAATGCCGGAATGCGCTTTGCCAGTGCCGGAAGGTTCCTGACCACCAGATCGTGCCCGGCATTGACCTGAAGACCGGCGGCAAGCGCGGCATCAGCGGTTTTTCCCAGTCTTTCCAATTCCTTGGCCGCTCCGGCGGGATCGGAATGATAACTACCATACGGACCTGTATAAAGCTCTATGCGGTCGGCGCCGGTGTCCCGCGCTGCCGTCACGCCCGCAGGGTCCGGGTCAGAAAACAGCGACACACGAAAGCCGCTCTTCTTCAGGCGTCTGACGATCGGAATAAGGAACGCGGCCTCGGCGGCAAAGTTCCAGCCATGGTCCGACGTCGCCTGCGCCGGATCGTCCGGCACCAGCGTCACCTGTTCGGGCTGATGCTTTTCCACAAGCACCAGGAAATCCTCGGTCGGATAGCCCTCGATGTTGAATTCCGCGCGCGGAAATTCGTCGTCGATCAGGGACCGTATCTCAGGCAGATCCGAGTGTCTCGTGTGCCGCTCGTCGGGGCGCGGATGCACCGTCAGCCCATGCGCCCCGGCTGCGAGCGCGATGCGGCCGAGGCCCGTCACGCTCGGCCACGGCAGGTCACGCCTGTTGCGCAGCATGGCGACGGCATTGAGATTGACGGAGAGTTTTGCGGGCATGGAAGCGGCCTCGGAGATCATTCGACGCGCCACCTATAATGCCTTTGGCGGGAACAGACAGGGGGTTTCGAGTGTTCCAAGCGTGATGAAGTGAGTCCGCGAAAGGAAGCGCCATGAATTTTCTCGATGCCGTACCGGCTATCCGTCGTCTCGAGACCAGCCGTGACGATCTTCTCGCCATCGATGTCGTCGGCCACGTCTCGGGGGCCGATGGCGAAAACCTTTTCGGGTTGATGGAGGCAGCCTATGCCCTTCACCCACATATCGACGTGCTGGTGCGCCTTGTCGATCACGATGGCGTCGACTGGGCCAATATTGCCGAAGAGACCCTGACGCAAGGCACCGCCCATGCAATGCAACATGTCGGCCGTTGCGCGACGATCGGCGAGCCGGACTGGACCGCCGACGCGCGACATGTCATGCGGGATGCGCCGTCAATCGAATTCAAGCATTTCGAGACCGAGGACGAAGCCTCGGCCTGGCAATGGCTTGGAGCCCGGCCGACCGAAGATCAACAGGGTCGCGGCTGAAACACGACAGCCCCGCAGGGTCTCGGCGAATGCCTGCTACCTGACGATCGTCAGCCGCTCGGCCGCGCGCGTGATCGCGGTGTAGAGCCAGCGCTGGCGGGTTTCCTTGAAGGCCCAGCTTTCATCGAACAGCACGATCTCGTTCCATTGCGAGCCCTGCGCCTTGTGCACGGTCAGCGCGTAACCATAGTCGAAATCGTCGAAGCGCTTCTTCTGCTGCCAGGGGATGTCGGCATCCGGATCCTCGAAGGCTGCCTTGAGCAGCTTGATCTTGGCGACGCCGCGATCCGGATCGTCCTCTTCCGGCGACACCAGAAGGTTGATGCCGGGCTTCACTGTCTCGCGCGACGAGGTCATCACCTTCCACAGCGAACCGTTGAGCAGGCCCTTGGCCGGATCGTTGCGCAGGCAGACGAGCTTGTCGCCGGCCTGCGGATAGTCGGCATTGAAGCCTTTGAGTTCGCGCAGCCGCTGATTGTAGCGTCGCCGCGTGCGGTTGGTGCCGACCAGCACCTGGTCGGCCTTCAGCACCAGCTCCTGGGTGACGTCTTCCTTGCCGATCACCTGGGCCGTGCCATAGTCGCCGCGCATGAATTCGCGGCCCTCGCGCACATCGAGCGCCAGCCGCAGGATCGGGTTGTCGCGCGCCTGCCGGTGGATTTCGGTGAGCAGGAAATCCGGCTCGTGGTCGGTGAAGAAGCCGCCGCCCGAAATCGGCGGCAGCTGGCCAGGGTCGCCGAGCACCAGGATCGGCGTGCCGAAACTCATCAGGTCGCGGCCAAGCTGTTCGTCGACCATCGAACATTCGTCGATGACGACCAGTTTCGCCCGCGAGATCGGGCTTTGCCGGTTGAGCGAAAAGGTCGGCGACATCGAGGTCTTGCCGGTGACCTCATCCGATACCGATTCCTCGCCCTTCGGCCGATAGATCAGCGAATGGATGGTGCGGGCGTTGATCGCGCCCTTGGAGCGCAACACCTGTGCGGCCTTGCCGGTGAAGGCGGCGAACTGGACCTGGCCGTCGACATGCTCGGCGAAATAGCGCGCCAGCGTCGTCTTGCCGGTGCCGGCATAGCCGAACAGCCGGAACAGCTGCGGCTTTCCGGTCTTCAGCCAGCGGGCAACCGCTTGCAGCGCCTCGTCCTGTTGGGGAGAGAATTCCATCAGCGCGAGAGACCGGATTCGCAAGGGAAAGACAAGATAGCCGCCACCACCATCGACGTGTCGGGGCGCTTCAGCGCCACGGACGGGTCAGGCTATCAGGCGCAAACAAGAACGTAAAGAGAACAGACGTGGCAACGCCGCGGTTATGGTCGGGCTGCCGCCACGACCTGTCTGGTCGGCCTGGGGTCGTTCTCCAGCAGGATCGGCTTGCCATGCGGAGTGGCGTGCGCGGCGCGCTCCCAGGCTTCAGCCATGGCATCGACATCCGCCTTGGCGGTCAGCCCTTTCGAAACAAGCAAGCTTTCCAGCGCCGCCAGCCAATGTTCGTAATAGTCATTGCCGTCAACCGCGGCACCTGGCTTCTTCACCTGCGCCGACAGTGCCTGCGCCCATTCGCCCCACGAAAACTGGCCCTCGTCATGCAGCGCAACCGTCATGGCGAATGCTTCGGCCTGCCATGGCTCGGCAAAGACCGGGGCATCGACGCCAAGCAGCAAATCGGCGGCGGGTCCGTTTGCCTCACGCCGGCTCAAGATAACTCTCCCAGGCATCGATCAACACGCTCAGCGTCGGGTCGGCGCCCTCGCCCCAGATTTCCGACCCTTCGAAAACCACCGTGTAGACCCATTGCGGGTTTTCGCCCTCGCCATGCGCGTTGCTGTCTGGAAACACAAAGCCGTCGCGCACCGCCTCGATCGTTCCATGCTTGCCGCGTGCATAGCGCGGCAGCCGCGTGTGGCCGGTCGGGTTGAAGTTCTTGGTCCGTACGGGATCGCCGGCCTTGAACCGTGCCGATTGCACCACCGGGCGGTCGCAAGGACCGCCGTCGGCCAGCACCGCGGGCACGTTTTCGGCCTTCAGCACCCGTTTCGGCGCCGCCGCCGGATCGACTGCGGTGCCTGCCTTGAGATCGCGCTCGCTGACAAAACCATGGCGCTTGAGCAGCACTTCCAGCGCCTTGATCCAGATCTCGTAGTAGCTGGAGGCATAGTAATCGGCGGGATGCAGCGATTCCCGCGCATGCCGGCTCTCGTCGATGTTCCACGCGCCCATCGCGCCTGCGCATAAGGTCACGCCCAGCGCCCGCCTTTCCCAGGCGGCATGGAAATACGGCTCGTCAATTTCCGGCGCGACCGGACCGAAGCCCATCTGTCCGCCGAGGTCCTGCGGCCCGTTCATGCCGGCTGGCTCGCTAAAGCGGTGCCGATCATCGCGTCGCGGCTCACCAGATCGGCCAGCCGCTCCTCGCTCCAGCCCTCGGTGCCGTCGGGACGCATCGGCACGACGAGATAGCGCAGCTCGGCGGTGGAATCCCAGACGCGGATCTTTTTGTCGGCCGGCAGCGTCAGCCCGAACTCCTCCAGCACGCCGCGCGGATCGATGACCGCGCGCGAGCGGTAGGGCGGCGCCTTATACCAGACCGGCGGCAGGCCGAGTACCGACCACGGATAACAGGAGCACAGCGTGCAGACGACGAGGTTGTGCGTCTCCTCGGTGTTGAAGACCGCCTGCATATGCTCGCCTTGGCGGCCGGTGTAGCTGAGCGATTCGATCGCTGCCGTCGCATCGCGCCTCAGCCAGTCGGCATAGGCAGGATCGCTCCAGGCCTTCGCCACCACCCTGGCGCCATTGCGCGGGCCGATCCTGGTCTCGTAGGTGTCGACGATGACATCGATCGCGGCCGGATCGATCAGCCCCTTGCGAGTGAGGATCGTCTCCAGCGCACGTACCCGCGCGGCAAAGGGATCGAGCTCGTTGTCGTGGTCGTGATCGTGGTCGTGTGACATGCCGGCAAATTACGTTTCTGGTGATGCCACCACAAGCGCAACGCCTTGGGCCAGATCCTGGCGACCTTGGATTCTATTCGGCGGCCGTCTTCTGCGGTTCGAGCTGCTGCTCCTCGTTGACATCGAACAGAGAGGGCTGCCTCACAGGTTCCTTCGGGATCTCTTCAGCCTTGCGCTTCGGCATCAGCCCGACCAGCCAGCCCGAGAAATTCTCCATGTAGACATAGATCACCGGCGTCACGAACAAGGTCAGCGCCTGCGAAGCAAGCAGGCCGCCAACAACGGCAACACCCAGCGGCTGGCGCAGCTCGGCGCTGGCGCCGGTGCCGAGCGCGATCGGAAACGTGCCCATCAGTGCGGCCAGCGTCGTCATCATGATCGGCCTGAAACGCATGAGGCAGGCCTTGTGGATGGACTCGGTGGCCGACAAGCCGTCTCGTCGCAATTCCRGCGCCACGTCGACCATCATGATGCCGTTCTTCTTGACGATGCCGATCAGCATCAGAATGCCGATCACCGCGATCACCGACAGATCCATGCCAGCAAAGCGTAGCGCAACGACGGCGCCAAGCACCGCCGATGGCAGGCCGGTGAGAATGGTGAGCGGGTGAATGAAGCTTTCGTAGAGGATGCCAAGCACGATGTAGATGGTCAGGATGGCGCCGCCGATCAGCAGGCCCTGGTTGGCCAGCGAATCCTGGAAGGTCTTGGCCGTGCCGGCAAAGGTCGTCGAGATCGCCGTCGGCATGCCGATCTGCTCCTTGAGCGCGTTGATGCGGGTCACGCTGTCGCCGAGAGCCACGCCTTGCGGCAGATTGTAGGAGATGGTCACCGCGGGCAGCTGGCCAAGCTGGTTGACCGTCAAGGCGCCGGCCGTGCGATCGACCCGGGCAAAGGCGCCAAGCGGCACCAGACTGCCACTCGCCGTCCTCATCTGGATGGCCAGCATCCGCTCGGGCGACCATTCGATCTTGGGATCGAGCTCGGTGATGACTTCGTAGCTGTCGGCCGAACCGAAGATTGTCGAAACCTGGTCGGTGCCGAATCCGCCATAGAGAGCGGAACGCAGGGTGTCGGTATCGATACCGAGTTGGGCGGCTTTGTCGCGATCCACCACCAGCGTCGCCTGCAGGGCATTGTTCTGCAGGTCGCTGGTGACGTCGGCGAAGGTCGCATGGTCGGCCGCCATCGCGTCGTTCATCTTCTGCGCCCAGATATCGGTCTGGCCGGTATCCAGGCCCTGAACCACGAGCTGATAGGCGCTGGCCGACGACCGCGAACCCAGCCTCAGGTTCTGAACCGGTTGCATGTAGGTCTCGATACCCGCCACGCCGGCCAGTTGTCGCCTTAGATCCGAAAGGACCTTCTCGATATCGGGACGCTGGTCCTTCCCCTTGAGCTGGACGAACAGCTGCCCCTGGTTGAGCGCATTGTTGCCGCTGCCCGCCGACCACGCCACATGGTCGACATAAGGCGAATGCGAGAAGACGTTGGCCACCTGCCCCTGCAGCTTTGCCATGGCGTCAAACGAGATGTCCTGGCGCGCGATGGTCGTCACCGATATCTGGCCGATATCCTCTTGCGGGAAGAAGCCCTTCGGCGAGACCTGGATCAGCCATACCGACGCTGCCGCGGTTCCGATGAAGACGAGGAACACCAGGAAGGTGTGCCGCAGGCAGAAGCTCAAGATCCGGTCGTAGCCGCGTGTGATGAAATCCTGCTTGTGACCGGGGCCATGCTTGTCGCGATCGGCCTTCGTAACCGACAGCAGCCGCGAGCACAGCATCGGCGTCAGCGTCAGCGACACGAACATCGAGGCCAGGATGGCGACCGTCACCACGACGGCGAACTCGTTGAAGATGCGCCCGATCACGCCGCCCATGAGAAGCACGGGGATGAACACGGCGACCAGCGATATCGAGATCGAGATGATGGTGAAGCCGATTTCGCGCGCGCCCTTCAGCGACGCATCGAATGCCGACAACCCATCCTCCTCCATATGGCGGAAGATGTTTTCCAGCATCACGATGGCATCGTCGACGACAAGGCCGACCGCAAGCGTCAAGCCCATCAGCGATATGTTGTCGATGGAAAAGCCGAACAGGAACATCGCGCCAAGCGTGGCGATCAGCGAGATCGGCACCGCCACGGCCGGGATGATGGTCGCCGTTACCCGGCGCAGGAACACGAAGATCACCATGACCACCAGCGCGATGGTCAACAGCAGCGTGAACTGCACGTCATCGACAGCCTGGCGGATCGAGGTCGAACGGTCGTTGAGCAGCTTGATCGAGGCGGCGGCCGGCATCTGGTCCTGGAAGGACGGCAACATCGCCTTGACCTTGTCGACGACGTCGACCGTGTTGGCGTCGGGCTGGCGCTGCACGGCCATGATGATCGCGCGGGTACCATCGTACCAACTTGCGGTGGTGGTCGTCTGCACCGAATCGACGACGCGGGTCACCTCGCCCAGCCGTACCGGGTGACCGTTCTTGGTGGCGATGATGAGGTTGGAGAAGCCGGCAGCGTTGGTCAGTTGCGTGTTGGCCGTGATGGTGAGCTGCTGCTTGTCGTTCTGCAGCACGCCGAGCGGCGTGTTGCTGTTTGCAGACGCGATCGCTGCCTGCAGCTGGTCGATCGAGATGCCGCGCGCGGCAAGCGCGGTCGGATCGATCTGGATGCGCACCGCATATTTCTGCTGGCCGAAGATCGAGACCTGCGCGACGCCGTCGATCGTCGAGAGCGACGGCGAGATGACGTTTTCCGCGAAAGCATCGAGATCTGTCAGCGGAACCGTGTCGCTGACCAGCGACATCAGCAGGATCGGCGCATCGGCCGGATTGACCTTGCGATAGCTCGGCGGCGCCGTCATCTGCGGCGGCAATGATTTCTGCGTGCGCGCGATCGCCGCCTGCACGTCGGCCGCGGCCGCATCGATGTCGCGGTTGAGCACGAACTGGATGGCGATCGAGGTCGAACCGAGCGAGTTGGTTGTCGAAATGGAATCGATGCCGGCGATGGTGGCGAATTGCTTGATGAGTGGCGTCGCCACCGACGTGGCCATGGTTTCCGGCGAGGCGCCGGGCAACTGCGCCGAGACGTTGACCACCGGGAATTCGGCGCTGGGCAGCGCCGCCACCGGCAGGAACTTGTAGGCGAACAGTCCGCCCAGCACGAGGGCGAACGACATCAGGAGGGTGGCGACTGGCCTGCGAATGCAGAATTCGGAGATCATTGGGCCGCCTCGCCGGCCTTGCCGGCTTGCGCGACCTTGGGAGCGGCTTGGCCGCCGCCACCGGTCGCGGCCTTGCCTTCATGCACGGCGGCGCCGTCCTTCAGCCTTGTCTGGCCTTCGGTGACAACCTTCTCACCGCTTTTCAGCCCCTGGCTGATGGCGCTGTTTTCACCTTCGGTCAGTGCCACCTCCACCGGCCGCATCTCGACCGTGTTATCCGGCTTGACCACGTAGACGAACGGCCCCTTCTGGCTGGGCTGCACCGCAACCGTGGGAACCGATGTCATCTTAGGCATGATGCCGGCATCGAGCACGACATTGACATATTGGCCCGGCCACAAGGAGAGATCGGCATTCGGCACGCTCGCCCGCGTCGCGATCGTTCCGGAAGCGGTGTCGACACTGGAGTCGACGAAATCGAGCGTACCCTTGCCGATCGGCGTCGGATCGCCGTCCTTGGTCAGCGTCACGGCACCCTGCTGCGGCGCGGCAAGCGCCTTATGAAGAAGCGCCAGGTTACTTTCCGGCAGATTGAAGTTGACCTGCAGCGGGTCCATCTGGGTGATGGTCACCAGCGGGGTTGCCGTGCTGCTGTTGTTGCCATTGCTGGTGGTGACCAGGTCGCCGACCGCGACATTGACGGCGCCAAGCCGGCCGGAAATCGGCGCGGTGATCGTGGCAAAGCCAAGCTGGACGTTGTCGGCGTCGATTGTCGCCTTGTCGGCATCCACGGTCGCTGTCGCCGCCTTTTGCGCCGCAACCGCCTGGTCGTAGGTCTGTTGCGTCCCGGCCTGCTTGGCGACCAGGTCCTTGGCGCGCTGGAGATCCGAATTCGAGCTGGCGAGCATCGCCTGGTCCTTGGCGAGCGCCGCCTGGTCCTTGGCCAGTTGCGCCCTCAGCGCGCGATCATCCAGTGAAAACAGAACGTCGCCGGTCTTCACCATCTGCCCGTCCTTGACGTCGATCGATACGATCTGGCTGGACACCCGTGCATTGATGCTGACGACGGCCGGAGACGAGACGAAACCGATCGCATAGCGCCGGATCGGGAAATCGGCCGTCGAAGCGACGGCCGAGAGGATGGAGGCGGAGCGCGCCGCGGTGGCGCCCTTCTTGTCCGAAGCCGCGGCCGGTTGGTCCGCCGCAGCCACCTGCTTTGCGCCGATGATCTGTTCAACCCTGCCTAGCGCGTTCGGCGAAAGATAGAGCCAGCCCGCCGCGCCGAGGCAAGCGACGGCAAGCAACGAAAGAACGACTTTTCCACGCATGGTCAAAAGGCCCTCTCCATCCGACACGCGATGGGCCGATGGTTCGCATTCTAGCGCAAATCACGGCCCGTTGCCGCGATTTCGCCGAATAGATAGGACACGCCTTTGTCGGAAAAGGGCCAAAACACGGCATTACGAAGATTTAATGTGCACTGCACAATGGATGTGCAGCCGACCAAGGTGGGCCGGGTTTCAGGTCAGGCCGGCATCACCTGCCCGCATCAGCTKAATGTCGACACACCTAGCGCAGCATCGGCCACAACGTCGCCGCCAGAAGCACGCCCATGGCGATGTTGAACCATTTCAGCCGCACCGGGTCCGACAGGAAACCGCGCAGCGCGGTGCCGAAACCCGCCCACACCGAGACGCTCGGCAAGTTGACGACGGTGAAGGCCACCGAGATCAACACTACCGACAGGAACGGATGCTCCGGATTGGTGTAGACGGCCATGGCGGTGATCGCCATAACCCATGCCTTGGGGTTGACCCACTGAAACGCCGCCGCGTCGATGAAGCGCATGGGCTGCCCCTTCGCCTCACCCTTGCCGGCAAGCGAACGCGACATGGCGATCTTCCAGGCAAGATAGAGCAGGTAGGCGCCGCCCGCGACCTTGAGTGCCGTATGCAGGATCGGAAACGCGGTCAGCACCGCACCCAGGCCAAGCCCAACCGCCACCAGCAGCACCAGGAAACCGATGCTGATGCCCAGCATGTGCGGAACCGTCCTGACGATGCCGAAATTCACTCCCGATGCCAGAAGCATGAAATTGTTCGGCCCCGGCGTGATCGACGTCACCAAGGCATAGACGAGCAGGGCAAGGAATGCGTCAAGCGACATGATATCCTCCCAGACACGTCAGCATTATTGTCTCTTTTCGGCAACTGCACAAAGACCAGTTGCCGGTCTATGACCGAGCCAGACCTACGCTTGTCAAAGATTTGGAAGGCCCGGCCGTGCCTACATCCCCTGCGGGCCGCGGTTCATCGCCGCCACGCCGGTGCGGCAGATCTCGACCAGGCCGAGCGGCTTCATGATGGCGATGAACTGGTCGAGCTTGGAGCCCTTGCCGGTGATCTCGAAGATGAAATGCTCGGTGTTGGCGTCGATGACGCTGGCGCGGAAGGCGTCCGCCAGCCGCAGCGCCTCGACGCGGGCCTCGCCGGTGCCGGCAACCTTGACCAGCGCCAGTTCCCGCTCCAGCGGCCGCTCCTGGCCGAACTCGTGCGAACGCACGGTCAGGTCGACCACGCGGTGGACCGGCACTATGCGTTCGAGCTGATGCTTGATCTGCTCCAGCACATGCGGCGTGCCGCGCGTCACGATGGTGATGMGCGACAGGTGCTTCTCATGCTCGGTCTCGGAGACGGTCAGGCTCTCGATGTTGTAGCCGCGCCCGGAGAACAGGCCAATGACCCGGGCGAGCACGCCCGGCTCATTGTCGACCAGCACGGAAAGCGTGTGGTTCTYCGGCCTTTCCGTCTCCTTGGCGATGAAGTAGGCGGAGCCCGTGGGCTGAAGGTGCTGTGCGTTCATGACATCAATCTCGATTTCAAACTATTGAGCTAATTCTCTGTTTTCGCACGGCTTCTCGCGACAGCCCTGCCTCGGCTGAGCGGACTACACCAGTTCCCTGCCCTTGGCGTCGATGGCGTTGGCCACCGCCTCGTCGGTCGCCTCGTCGGGCAGCAGCATCTCGTTGTGTGCCTTGCCCGACGGGATCATCGGGAAGCAGTTGGCAAGCGTTGCCACGCGGCAATCGAACAGCACCGGCTTCTTCACCGCGATCATCTCCTTGATCGCATCGTCCAGCTCGTCCGGCTTCTCGCAACGGATGCCGTGGCCGCCATAGGCCTCGGCCAGCTTGACGAAGTCCGGCATCGCCTCGGTGTAGGAATGCGACAGCCGGTTGCCGTGCAGCAGCTGCTGCCACTGCCGCACCATGCCCATATACTGGTTGTTGAGGATGAAGATCTTGATCGGCGCGTCGTGCTGCACGGCGGCGCTCATCTCTTGCATCGTCATCTGCACCGAGGCGTCGCCGGCGATGTCGATGACCAGCGCATCGGGATGCGCGATCTGCACGCCCAATGCCGCCGGCAGGCCATAACCCATCGTGCCCAGCCCGCCTGACGTCATCCAGCGGTTCGGCTTCTCGAAATGATAGTGCTGCGCCGCCCACATCTGGTGCTGGCCGACCTCGGTGGTGATGTAGGTGTCCATGCCCTTGGTCAGTTCGTAGAGCCGCTGGATGGCGTATTGCGGCATGATCACGTCGTTGTTCATCTTGTAGGCGAGTGAATCGCGCGCACGCCATTTGGCGATCTGCTCCCACCAGGGGTAGAGCGCCTTCTTGTCGGCCTTGGCGGTCGCCCGCCACAGCCGCACCATATCCTCCAGCACCCGGCCGACATCGCCGATGATCGGCACTTCGGTGTGGACGTTCTTGTTGATCGACGACGGATCGATGTCGATGTGGATCTTCTTCGAGTTCGGCGAGAACGCGGTCAGCCGCCCGGTGATGCGGTCGTCGAAGCGCGCACCGATGCAGATCATCACATCGCAATCATGCATGGCCATGTTGGCTTCATAAGTGCCGTGCATGCCCAGCATGCCCATCCAGTTCTTGCCCGATGCCGGATAGGCGCCGAGCCCCATCAGCGTCGATGTGATCGGGAAGCCGGTGAGATCGACCAGTTCGCGCAGCAGATGGCTTGCTTCCGCACCCGAATTGATGACGCCGCCGCCGCTATAGATGATCGGCTTCTTGGCGCTGGCCATCAATTCGACCGCCGCCTTGATCTTGTCCAGGTCGCCCTGGACCTTGGGCTGATAGCTGGTGCGCGGCGCGATCTGCGGCGAGACGTAAAAGCCCCTGGCGAACTGCACGTCCTTCGGAATGTCGACCACGACCGGACCGGGACGGCCGGTGGTGGCCACATGGAAGGCCTCGTGGATGGTTGCGGCGAGTTCGTTGACGTCCTTCACCAGCCAGTTGTGCTTGGTGCAGGGGCGCGTGATGCCGACCGTGTCGCATTCCTGAAAAGCGTCGGAGCCGATCAGCGAAGTCGGCACCTGCCCGGTCAGGCAGACCAGCGGGATCGAATCCATCAACGCATCCTGCAGCGGCGTCACCGCATTGGTGGCGCCGGGTCCCGACGTCACCAGCATGACGCCCGCCTTGCCGGTCGAGCGTGCATAGCCTTCGGCCGCATGGCCGGCGCCCTGCTCGTGGCGCACCAGGATGTGCTCGACCTCGTCCTGTTGGAAAATCTCGTCGTAGATCGGGAGTACCGCGCCGCCCGGATAGCCGAAGACATGCTTGACGCCATTGTCCTTCAGCGCCTGCACCACCATTTCGGCRCCCGTCATTTCGGTTCTTGGCATTTCGCGCCGCTCACTCTGTCCGTTGCTCATCGGTCTGGTCCCGTACTGCCGCCATCTGGCGATTGCTGGTCGTTTAGTCGTGTTTCAGGCAATAAAAAAGGCCCCCGAGGGAGCCTGTGTGTGCGCATGGGAGGTTTTCGCCCGGCGGTTACACCGCCTTGCCCACGCGCTTTCCTACGAGAATGAGTGYCGTTTTCATGGTGGCGGACAATAGAATTGGTTTCACGCCGCTGTCAACGGCGAATCTGAGTGACATGAACCCGCAGCAAAGGGGCCGGCTCTCCTCCTTGGCACCGGCAAGCCATGACCGGAAAAATCCCATAGGTTTCCGATAAGGCATTGAAAACACGCCAAACTATTGGAGGGCGTGACGCTGCGGAGCTTTTGAAGAAATACTCAGCTCATCGTGGACAACTCGGTCCGGCCAAATCGCTCGATCGAGAAGCGATCACAATCCAAGGAGGAAAGCTGATGCTCGACAAGGCCCCTAACAAGAAACTGTCCGACCTGCTCGACCAATTCGGCGCCGCCCTGGCCGCCAACGACATCGAGAAAGCGGTCGATTGCTTTCAGGAGGACTGTTACTGGCGCGACCTCGTCACCTTCACCTGGAACATCAAGACCATGGAGGGTCGCGACCAGGTCCGCCACATGCTGAAAAGCCAGTTGTCGAAGACCAAGCCATCCCACTTCGCCATCGCCAAGGGCGAGGACGCGACCGAGAGCGGCGGGCTGATCGACGGCTGGATCAGCTTCGAGACAGAGGTGGCGCGCGGCTTCGGCCATGTCAGGCTGAAGGACGGCAAGATCTGGACGCTGCTGACCACCATGGTTGAATTGAAAGGCCACGAGGAGCCGGCGGGTTTCGCGCGGCCGATGGGTGCCAAACACGGCTCGGGCAAGAACCGTCAGACATGGAAGGAAGAACGCGAAAAGGAAGCCTCTGAGCTCGGCTTCAAGACTCAGCCCTACACGGTGATCATCGGCGGCGGCCAGGGCGGCATCGCGCTCGGCGCGCGCCTGCGGCAGCTCGGCGTTCCCACGATCATCATCGAGAAGAACGAACGGGCCGGCGACAGCTGGCGCAAGCGCTACAAGTCGCTCTGCCTGCATGACCCGGTCTGGTACGACCATCTGCCCTATATCGATTTCCCGAAGAACTGGCCGGTCTTTTCGCCCAAGGACAAGATCGGCGACTGGCTGGAAATGTACACCAAGGTGATGGAACTGAATTACTGGTCCTCGACCGAGGCCAAGAGCGCGTCCTATGACGACAAGAAGAAGGAATGGACGGTCGTCGTCCACCGCGACGGCAAGGACATCACCCTAAGGCCGAAGCAACTGGTGCTGGCTACGGGACAATCCGGCAAGGCCAATATGCCGAAATTCAAAGGCATGGAAAACTTCAAGGGCGATCAGCATCACTCCTCGAAGCATCCTGGTCCCGATGCCTATGCCGGCAAGAAAGCTGTTGTCGTCGGCTCGAACAATTCCGCCCACGACATAGCCGCGGCACTTTGGGAAGCTGGCGCCGATGTCACCATGGTGCAACGCTCGACCACGCATATCGTCAAGTCCGACACGTTGATGGAAATCGGGCTGGGGTCCCTCTATTCGGAACAGGCGGTGCAGAGCGGCATGAACACGGCCAAGGCCGACCTCGTCTTTGCCTCCCTGCCCTACAAGATCCTGCACGAATTCCAGATTCCGGCTTACGCCGAGATGAAGAAGCGCGATGCAAAATTCTACACGGGTCTGGAGAAGGCCGGCTTCATGCTCGATTGGGGCGATGACGATTCGGGCCTGTTCATGAAGTATCTGCGACGCGGTTCGGGCTACTACATCGATGTCGGCGCTTCCGACCTGATCATCGATGGCTCGATCAAGCTGAAAAGCGGTGTCAACGTTGCCGAGATCAAGGAGCACTCGGTGCTGCTCAGTGACGGCACCGAGTTGCCCGCCGATGTCATCGTCTATGCCACCGGCTATGGCTCGATGAATGGCTGGGCGGCCGACCTCATCTCCAGGGACGTCGCCGATAAGGTCGGCAAATGCTGGGGTCTCGGTTCGAACACCACCAAGGATCCCGGTCCATGGGAGGGCGAATTGCGCAACATGTGGAAGCCGACGCAGCAGGAAGCACTGTGGTTCCATGGCGGCAATCTGCACCAGTCACGCCACTATTCGCAGTTCCTGTCGCTGCAGTTGAAGGCCAGGCAGATAGGCCTGCCGACGCCGGTCTACGGGCTGCAGCAGGTCCATCACAAGGGATAGCGCCTCGT
>NZ_JBFULQ010000074.1:0-18028 GCF_054049815.1 Mesorhizobium sp. P5_C1
GTACTTGCCCTCGGAGCCCTCGATATTGCCGGCGGCGACCAGGCTGTTGGAGTTGCCGACCGCACCGATCAGCTGATCGAGCTGCAGCCCGTAGGAAGACAGCTTCATCGGGTCGATGACGACCTCGACGAGGTCGTCGCGCGCGCCCTGCAGCGAGCCTTCGAGAACGCCGGGCACTTCTTCGATGCGGTCGCGCAGTTCGCGCGCGGCAGCGGTCAGCACACGCTCGGGCAATTCGCCTGACAGGGTGACGACGAGGACGGGGAATTCGGAGATATTGACCTCGGTAACAACAGGTTCTTCAGCCGCCTGCGGGAGGTCGGCCTTGCCATCCTGCACCTTGCTGCGCGTGTCCTGCAGTGCCGTCGCCAGATTGGTCTGCGGCTGGAACTCGACCAGCACGTAGCCGCCGCCCTGGAAGGCGGCTGAGCGCATTTCCTTGAGGCCCTTCAGGCTCTTCAGCTTGCTTTCCATCGGCCGCAGCAGAAGACGCTCCGAATCCTCGGGCGAAATGCCTTGATAGATCAGGCTGACATACATCATCGGAATCGGAACGTCTGGTTCCGCTTCCTTTGGCGTTGACTGATAAGCAACCCAGCCTGCGAGCAGAAGGAAGACCAGAACCGAGATGGTCAGGCGGGCATTGTTGATTGCGAGTCTGACGATATCCATGGCTAACGCCTGTTTTCGAATTTCAGGAGCTGCGTCGCAGCCGATTGTCCCCGCCCAGGGCTGGTCCGTCGCGACCCCTGCTACTGCGTCCCGGCGGTCGCCTCGCCCAGCAGCTTCCGGAGGGTCGCCTGGTCGGCCTCGACCGGATTGACCACATCGCCTTCCTTCACCAGTTCCTGGCCGGCGACGATGATGCGCGCGTCGGCCGGGATGCCGCCGAGCACAAGGCCGGTCGGTGTGTCGTCGACGAGGTCGATCGGGAAGAACGCCACTTTGTTGTCCTTGCCGACGGCACGGATGCCGAGGTCGCCCTTGTCGCCCAGCGTCACCACCGAGCGCGGCAGCACGACCGCGTCGGTCGGTTGAGCGTTGAGCGCGATTTCCGCCGTCATGCCGGCGGGCACGGAGCCGTCGCCATTGGGGATCGCCACCTCGACGCGGAAAGTGCGGGTCGCCGACGAGGCGTCGCGGCTGATGTAGCGCACGGTGCCTTCGACCGTCTGGCCGCTGACCAGCCGGACATTGGCCTTGTCGCCGAGCTTGAGGTAGCCGAGGTCGCGCTCGCTGATTTCGCCGCGGGCGATCACCGGGTCAAGCTTGAGGATGGTTGCCACCTCGCCGCCCTCCATGATGGAACTGCCGAGTTCCACCGGCACTCGGTCGATAACGCCGTCGAAAGGTGCCCTCACCTCATTGCGCTCGAGTAAGGCCTGTGCCGTTTCCAGCATCGACTGCGCAGAAGTCAGGTTCGAGCGCGCTGTATCGAGCTGCAGCTTCGGCAAATTGCCTGACTTCATCAGTCGCAGAGCTGCGTCCAACTCAGCCTGGCGCTGCACTACCAATTGCTTGGCGTTGTCGACCATGGAGATCTTTTCCTCGGCCGCAAGCATCAGCACCAGATCCCCGGTCTTGACGTGCTGGCCCTGCTTGACCGGCAACTTGTCGATGACACCGGCAACGCGCGTCCCCAGCACGGCCCGCTTGTCGGCTTCGGTCAACCCGGAAATGCGAATGGCGCGCGCATAGGTCTTGCGCGGCGGCGTCACCACCGCGACGGTGCGCAACGGGGCCTTCGGCTCGGCTTCAGCCGCCTTGGGCTTGTTCGCGTCCGGCGCCTTGCCCTTCTCGACTTCGGCAGCCTTGGCTTTGTTGGCGGCTACGCTGCCGACCGACGAAAACTCGCCCGTCGCCATCCAGGCCGCGAAACCAATGAGCACAACAACGGCTGCAAGCTTGTGAAACCTGATTCTCATCGTCGTTTTTTCCACTGCGGATTCGGCCAGCGTCCTCATAACGCGGGCGCGTCGCCGATATGGGTGCGCGCCGGGCCATCTTCAATTTGCCGTGATCGGCGAAGCGCGCTTCTACATCAAAGTTGCACCGCGATATAGCCTTAAAGTTGCAAGACCATTACGGCACAGGGCAAGGTGAACCCACCGCCATCCAGTTTTCGATCGCTTGAAAGGTTGTTTCAGCCGAACCCGGAGCCGGCTCACGGTTCGACCCCGGCGCCCAGCCCCAGCCGACCAACCTGTCGTCGCGAACATGCAGCGCGATATCGTCCAAACTGCGACCGCCATTGCGCGCCGGGTCCTTGATCTGGGCGCAGATTTCGGCGGAGGATTTCCCGAACCAGGCCATCTCGGCCGGCGCCAGGCGCCAGTTGTCGGCTCCGGGCGGCCCGTGCAATGCGTTGGAATTGCTTGAGAAATGGCAAGTCGTGCAGCGCAGACCAGGATTGCCGAAGCCCGATCCGTCGTCACCGCGCTGGACATTGAAGGCGTGCACGCGCGTGCCGCCATAATGCGCACCCGACCAGCGCGGCCGGTCGTCCGCTACATGACAATCGGCGCAGCGCGGATGTGAGAACACCGCATAAATCTTGTCCCATTCGGACAGGCCCTTGGTCGTGTCGACTGTCTGGCTCGGTGGTGTTTGGCTCTCCTGTGCGGTTGCGAACGGCGCCGCGAGGACGAGCATGGCAGCAGGCGTCAGCATGATGAGGAGCCACTTCACGCGAAGGCCACCGTTTTCGATAAAGGCAGCGTGCGGATGCGCTTGCCGGTGAGCGCGAAGATGGCATTGGCCAGCGCCGGCGCGGCCGGCGGAGTGCCAACCTCGCCGACGCCGCCGATCTTGTGGAAATTTTCCAGGATGGCGACTTCGAAGACCGGGCACTGAAAGATCCGCATGGCGTCGAAATCGTGGAAGTTCGACTGTTCGACCATACCGTCGGCGAAGGTGATCTCCTGTCCCATGGCCGCTGAAAGACCGTAGATAGCGGCGGAAATCAGCTGCGCCTCGATGATGCCCGGATCGAGCGCGGTGCCGACATCGGCGGCGATCCACACCTTTTCGATGCGGATGCCGGCCGGAGTGTCCGCCACCTGGATGATCTCGCCGACCCAACTGCCGAAGGACAGCGTGAAGGCCATGCCCTTGGCCTTGCCGGCGGGCAGCGCCTCGCCCCATTTCGCCATCGCCGCGACTTTCTCCACCACCTTCACCGCCGAGGGATAGGCGGCCATCAGCCTCTTGCGCATCTCGACCGGATCGATTTTGCCGGCTGTGGCGATCTCGTCCATGAAGCCCTCATGGAAGAAACCGTTGATCGAACTGCCGACCGATCGCCAGGAKCCGACGGGAATGGAGACAGGGGCGGCGACACCGCTCACCCGATAGTTCGGGATGGTGTAGGGCTGGTCATAGGCGCCGTCGACGATGCTTTTGTCGGGTCCAAGCGGCGATATCGAGGGGAAAAGCCGGCGCAAGGTGCTGGCCATCATGGATGGCGAGGCGATCTTCATGTCGACGGCGACCGGCATGCCGTCGTCGCCGAGCCGCGCCTGGAACTTGCCGACTGCGGCCGGCCGGTAGGCGTCGTGGCGCATGTCTTCTTCACGCGTCCACGTCACCTTGACCGGACGCCCGTCTGTCGCCTTCGCCATCAGTGCGGCGCACAGCGCGTAGTCCATCTCGACGCGGCGGCCGAAACCACCGCCCATGAAGGTGGTGTGCACGGCGACCTTGTCTTGCTCGATGCCGACCGCGTTGGCGCAAAGCTGCCGCACCAGGGTCGGCGCCTGGTTGCCGCACCAGATGTCGAGGGCACCGTCCTTGAAGCGCACCGTGGCGTTCATCGGCTCCATCGTCGCATGCGCCAGATAGGGCACCGCATAGTCTGCCTCGACCATCCTTTCGCGTGGCGCGTCGGCAAACGCGGTATCGACATCGCCATTGTCACGCATCGCCGAACCCTTGGTGCCGAGCGCCTGTTTGAGCACGTCGGAAATGGCGGCGCTGCTGAGCGGATATTCGGGATCCGCCCATTGGGCGTCGATGGCATCGGCCGCCTTGAAGGCCGCCCAGGTATTTTCCGCGATGATGCCGAAGCCATGACCGTAATTCGTCTCGAGCGCTACGATCTTGATCACGCCGGGCATTTTTTCGGCTTTGGCGAGATCCGCCTTGACCGGCTTGGCCCAGAAGCGCGGGCTCATCTTGACCGTGCCGTAGAGCATGTCTGGCAGCCTGACATCGATGCCGAAGATCGGTGCCCCGGTGACCTTGGTCAGCATGTCGATGCGCTTCTGCGGCTTTCCCAGCAGTTTCCAGTCGGCCCTGTCCTTGAGCCTGACTTCGGCCGGCGGTGCCATGGCGGCGGCAGCCGCGGCAACCGCGCCATAGGTCAGCGACTTGCCAGATGCCTTATGCAGGATCGACCCATTGGCCGTTTCCAGGTCGGCGGCGGCAACGCCGAGTTTCTGCGCCGCCGCGGCGATCARCAATTGGCGGGCTGCGGCGCCCGCCTGGCGCATCTTGTCGAAACCGTCGCGCACCGAAGCCGAGCCGCCGGTGGCCTGGATAGCAAGGAGCTTGCCGACCACGCCGAGACCTGAGCGCACCGCCTGCGCGGTCATGCTCTCGTCGAAGAAGGCGAACGGGCCGCCCTCTTCGAGGATCGCGGCGTTGTAATAGGCATAGGAGGCCGGGCCGGGCTCGACCTTGACCTGATCGAGACCGACATCGAGCTCTTCGGCGACCATGACGGCCAGCGTCGTCGAAATGCCTTGCCCCATCTCGGCGCGCGGCGCCACGATGGTGATGGTGTTGTCGGCGCCGATCTTCACATAGGGGTTGAACGTCGCCTCACCCTTGCCGAGGTCGGTCTCGAGCGGGTTCGGAAACGGTTTGCGATAATAGTAGTAGCCGACGGCCACGCCGCCCGCCACGGCAGCCGCGCCGATCAGGAACGTGCGGCGAGCAATCTTTCCGACACTGGCCATGGTCAGCGCCCCGCCGTCTTGAGTGCGGCAGCCTTCTTGATAGCCGAGCGGATCTTCGGATAGGTGCCGCAGCGGCAGAGATTGCCGCCCATGGCGTTGTCGATGTCGGCGTCGCTGGGATCGGCGACCTCGTCGAGCAGTGCCACCGCGCTCATGATCTGGCCGGCCTGGCAGTAGCCGCATTGCGCGACCTGTTCCTCCAGCCATGCCTGCTGCACGGGATGGAGCTTGTCCGCCGTGCCAATGCCTTCAATGGTGGTGACGGCGCCGCTGACCTCGCCGACCGGGAGCGAGCAGGAGCGCACCGGTTGACCGTCGACATGCACGGCGCAGGCGCCGCAGGCGGCGATGCCGCAGCCGTACTTCGGTCCGGTCTTGCCAATGAGATCGCGCAACGCCCACAGCAGCGGCATGTCGGGATCGGCGTTGATGTCGAATGACTGCCCATCGACGGTGAGGCGCATGGGGATACCCTTTTGTTGTCGTCCACAGCCCAAAGGCGAAGCGTCCTCTTGGGTCGCTTCGTCTCGATACAGATTGACAAATTACGTCATTTTGTCAATTGAGATTTTTACAGGATAATGTTGTCTCATGAATCAGATCGAAGACATCGCCGCCGCTGACCCCAAACGCGTCCGTATCCTGGACGGCGCAATGAAGGTGTTTTTGGCTTATGGCTTCTCCCGCACCACCATGGACGACATCGCCCGCGCCGCCGACATGTCGCGGCCGGCGCTCTATCTCCTGTTCAAGAACAAGACCGACATTTTCCGCGCCATCGCCATGATGGTGCTGTCGCGCTCGGTCGAGTCGGCGAAAATGGCCCTGGCCGGCGATGGCGCTTTCACTGAACGCATGACGCGAGCCATCGACGAGGCGTTCATCTCGATGATGAGCGCGGTCGTTGCGTCGCCGCACGGCGCCGAATTGCTGGACATGAAATCGAGCCTTGGCGATCTGGTCGGCTGCTGGCGCGGCGGTCTTGTCGAACATATCGCCGCCGCGATCGACGGCGAGGCTGCCAGGAACGGCGCCGATCTCACCGCCAAGGGCCTGTCGGCGCAACTGCTTGCCGACATGCTGCTCGACGGGCTGGAGGGCATGAAGGCGCGGATCAGCGATCCAGGCGGGCAGCGGCAGGCCGCCGCCGCCCTGATCAGGGTGATCGACCTGACCCTAAAAGCTGGATGAAGCCAAGAAGCCAGGCTGTGTTTTCGGGTCAGGCGCGACGGCGCTCTGCCTCCGGGTTCTTGCGCACAGCGAGGAATTCCTTGACCCGCCGGCCAGGTGCGGGACCACGCACCGGCTTGAAGCCGTCATCGAGCTCCCCTGACAGGTCGAGCGTCGGGCGCTTGCCGACCGCATCGTAATTCTCCTCCAGCCAGTCGCTGGCGGCGGTGCGGCCGAGATCGCGCATATAGCTCAGGAACGCCCATTCGGCATTGACCTTCGACGACGCCGACAGGTCCTTGAACGCCTCGTCGGCATCGATGCGGTGCATGCGGATGTCGCGGTACTCGCCATGCGGCAGGCGGCCGGCGGCGATCAGCTCCTTGACAAAGGCGATCGAGCGGAATTCGCGCAACAGCCCGGCGTTGAAGGTGATCTCGTCGATGCGGTTCTGGATCTCGTTGGCGCTCCTTGGCGTTCCTTCCCGCACCACCGGATTGATCTGCACCAGAAGCACGTCCTCGGTCGCCGCCGTCTTGAAGAACGGATAAAGCGCCGGATTGCCGCCATAGCCGCCATCCCAATAGGGTACGCCCTTGATCTCGACGGCGCGGAACAGTTGCGGCAGGCAAGCCGAGGCCATCACCGTGTCGAGATCGATCTCGCCGTCGGAAAAGACGCGCAACTGCCCGGTTTCGACATTGGTCGCCGAAATGAACAGTTCCATCGACTTGCAAGCGCGAACATTGGCGAAATTAATCTCCTTCTGCACGACGTCACGCAGCGGGTTGAGGCCGAGCGGATTGGCGACATAAGGCGAAAATACCCGCGACATGGTGTCGAAGAAGACATAGCCCGGCGTGTTCTCGATCGACCAATTGCCCCAGGCGACATCCCACGGCATGCGCTGCACCGGGCTGAACCGGCCCTTTGCCGCCACCGCGCGCCAGAAATCATCGAGCTTTTGCCGTGCTCCCTCGACGCCGCCACGCACGAAGCCGTCGGCTAGCGCCACCGCGTTCATGGCGCCGGCGCTGGTCCCGGACACCGCTGCGATCTCCAGCCTGCCATCCTCCARCAGCCGGTCGAGCACACCCCAGGAAAAGGCCCCGTGCGAGCCGCCGCCCTGAAGCGCGATGTTGATCTTCTTGGTTTCCTCCGCCTTGCCGTTTTTCGTCATGGCGTTCCTGTCGTTTTGGATGCTGCAGGCCTCATCACGCCCGAGGATCGGGACGGTTCGGTTACAGCGGACTTATGTTGCAGTGCAGCATATAAGTCCTGACCAAGGCAAGAACACGAACACGGTCGCGTGATCACATGAAATTTCGTTCATGAAGAACCGCCTCGCCGCTTCGGAGCGGAGGAGGCGGCATCCATCGAAACAGCCAGACAGCCTCAGGCAACGAGGTCCGGCACCGGCCCGACATAGCGCGACTGCGGCCGGATCAACCGTCCGGTCG
Source organism: Mesorhizobium sp. P5_C1 (assembly GCF_054049815.1). Classification (NCBI taxonomy): domain Bacteria; kingdom Pseudomonadati; phylum Pseudomonadota; class Alphaproteobacteria; order Hyphomicrobiales; family Phyllobacteriaceae; genus Mesorhizobium; species Mesorhizobium sp. P5_C1. The sequence continues at coordinate 7,589 of NZ_JBFULQ010000074.1, forward strand.
TCTGCTGTTCACGGGCGTGCGCAATCCAGCCGGCGACACGCCCGGCGGCGAAGACGTTGCTGAATGCCTCTTTGGGGAAACCCGCCGCCTCCAGCAGCAGCGCGGTGTAGAACTCGACATTGGTCTGCAATGAGCGCGACGGCTTGGCGATCCGCAGCACGTCGAGCGCGGCCTGCTCCACTGTCTCCGCGAAGGCCAGCCGGCGACCGGTTTCGCTCTCGCCGCCGAGTTGCCGCACGACCGCTTTCAGCACGTCGGCACGCGGATCGCGCACGCGGTAGATGCGATGGCCGAAGCCCATGATGCGCTCGCCATGCGCGACCTCGTCGCGCAGCCAGCCGGCGGCATCGCCATGCGCCTCGATCGCATCCAGCATCTCGATCACCGGACCGGGCGCGCCGCCATGCAGCGGCCCCTTGAGCGCGCCGAGCCCGGCCAGCACAGACGATGTCAAGCCGGCCTGCGTCGACGCGACCACGCGGGTGGCGAAGGTCGAGGCATTGAGGCCATGATCGCAGACTGTCACCAGATAGGTGTCGAGCGCCTTCGCCAGCGCCGGCGAGGCGGCACGACCGCTGAGCATCCTCAACATGTCGGCGGCATGATCGCACAGGCTGTCCGGCGCGATGGGCGTCTCATCGCGCCGTAGGCGAAGCAGGGCCGGCGTCAGCACCGCAGGCGCCGCAACCAGCCGTAGCGCGTCCGGCAAAGTCTCGCCGTCCGGCAGCAACGCCATGCCGGCGCGCATGGCGCTGTAGACGTCGAGCGGAGTCAGCAAGGGCAATGAGGGCAAAAGCCGCTCGAACACTTCTGCGCGCGCCTGGCCCAGCGCTCGCGCCAGTTCGGCATCGCCGGGAAGGTCTTCGAAGAAGCCATCGAGCAGCAGGCTGACCACTTGCGCGTAGCTCCAGCGTCCGGCCAGGTCCCGCAGGGAATGGCCGCGGATGGTCAGATGGCCGCCAAGACCATCCACATCGGAGAGAACGGTTTCAGCCGCCACAACGTCGTCGAGCCCATTCGCCATAGCCTGCCTCCTTGATCCATTTCCGTATCAGAGATAAGGCTAGGCAATCTGCCGATCAATCTTGATCAATATAATCAATATCAGAGTTCGATATGTCCGAGTGGTTGTCGCGGGAAGAGGCGCTGGAAAGGCTCAAGGTGCGGCCCCAGACACTCTACGCCTATGTCAGCCGCGGCCGCATCGGCATGCAACCGGACCGCGCCGATCCGCGCCGCAGCCAATATCGTGCCGACGACATAGCGATACTGGCAACGCGAAGGGCGCGTGGACGCAGCCCGTCGGCCATCGCCGAAAGCGCCATTGCCTGGGGCGAACCGTCGATCGTCACCTCGATCTCGACCGTCCTGCACGGTCATCTTGTCTATCGTGGCCAGGACGCCGTTGCGCTTTCAGCGAGTGCCACGCTGGAAGAAACAGCGGCAGTGCTCTGGGCGCTGCCAGAACCGGTGGCCTTCCGGGCGCCGGCGGCGGATGCGGCCCACCAACCCTGCAGGGCCTCGGCCTTTGCGCAACTTGCCGTGCTTGCCGGCCAGGGGCGGCCTTCACTCGGGCGCAGCGCCACCTCGCTGCATGCCGATGCCACGCACGCGGTCGGCGTGTTGGCCAGCGCCTTGGGCGCATCAGCGGGACCAGACCCAGTTCATCGGCGATTGGCGCGGGACTGGTCGGTGGATGCAGCGGGAGCCGATGCGATCCGCCGCGCGCTCGTCCTGCTCGCCGACCACGAACTCAACGCATCGACCTTCGCCGCCCGCGTCGCGGCCTCGACCGGAGCGCCGATGGCCGCTTGCCTGCTCGCTGGGTTGGCGACACTGTCAGGCCCTCGCCATGGCGGCGCCGGCGAAGCGGTGATGCAACTGGCCGAGGATGCGGGGCGGCACGGTGCCGAGGCGGCGATCCGGCGCTGGCTCAGCCATGACCGGCCGCTGCCGAGCTTCGGCCATCCGCTCTATCCCGACGGCGATCCCCGCGCGGCGGCATTACTGAGCGTGATCGACATCGATGATCTCTCTCAATCGCTGCGTGATGCGGCCCTTGCCGCGACCGGCGCGCGCCCGAACATCGACTTCGCATTGGCCGTGCTGACACGCGGCCTTGGCTTGCCGCGCGATGCACCGTTCCGCCTGTTCGCACTCGCACGCAGCGTCGGCTGGGCCGCGCACACGATCGAACAATTGACAAGTGGAAGTGTCATCAGGCCACGCGGCCGCTATGAGGGATTGCTGCCGCTATAGCGGCATGTGCCGGCTAGCGGGTCTTTCGATCGGAACCGCTCACGACATCGTGTCGAGCTTGCGCTGCATGGCGGCGATCTGATCCTTCAGATCCTGAAGGTCGTCGGGCTTTTCCGGTGTTTCCTTCCTGGCCGGCTCGGCCGGGGCCGCGGCTGGCGCGGAACCCGGCGGCGGGAAGGGCGTGAACAGCCGCATTGCATTCTGGAACATTTCCATGTTGCGGCGCGTCTGCTCCTCCAGCGCCTTGATCGGCGTGGTGATCTTCATCATGTCCAGCGGCGACTTGCCGAGCGCACCCTTCATCTGCTCGCGAAAGCGTTCCTGCTCCTTGGAGAAGGCCAGCATGGACTGTTCGAGGAAGCTTGGCACGATCATCTGCATCTGGTCGCCGTAATAGGCGATCAGCTGGCGCAGGAACGGGATCGGCAGCATGTTCTGCCCATCCTTGTTCTCCAGCTCGAAGATGATCTGGGTCAGCACCGGATGGGTGATGTCGTCACCGGTCTTGGCGTCCTGGACGGTGAACTCCTCGCCCTTCTTGACCATCTCGGCGAGGTCCTCGAGCGTCACATAGGTGCTGGTGCCGGTGTTGTAGAGGCGGCGATTGGCGTATTTCTTGATGATGATCGGATCGTCTTTCGCGGCCATCTGCATCCTCCCCGGGACACCGGCGCCCCCGAGTAAGCCGCCGGTAACGATTGTGCCTTTTTTGAGGATATGCGCAAAAGCCTCACAATTCCAAGCAGTTTGTGCACTGCGGCATCATTAAATGCTGCATAGCAGGCAAAATATGCTGCGCAGCAACGGACAGAGTAGCGCCATCGCAAGGTGCGATGTGCTTGCAGCGCATGGGCGCCATGCCCATTTCCGGTTTGACTTGGGTTCTGGAAAGGGCAAGAAAAGTCCTCAACGACAGAACAACACCCTTGAAGTCTGGAGAAGAAAATGTCCGCTTCCATCGTCATTGCCAGTGCGGCGCGCACGCCGGTCGGCTCCTTCAACGGCGCTTTCGCCACCACCCCGGCGCATGAGCTCGGTGCTATCGTCATCAAGGAACTGCTGTCGCGTGCCGGTGTCGAACCAGGCGAGGTCGACGAGGTCATCCTCGGCCAGGTGCTGACCGCCGCTCAGGGTCAGAACCCGGCCCGCCAGGCATCGATCAATGCCGGCTTGCCCAAGGAAACCACGGCCTGGGGCCTCAACCAGGTTTGCGGCTCGGGCCTTCGCGCCATTGCGCTCGGCATGCAGCAGATCGCCACCGGCGATGCCAAGGTGGTCATCGCCGGCGGACAGGAATCGATGTCGCTTTCGGCGCATGCCCAGCACCTGCGCGCCGGCGTCAAGATGGGCGACTTCAAGCTGATCGACACCATGATCAAGGACGGACTGTGGGATGCCTTCAACGGCTACCACATGGGCAACACCGCCGAAAACGTCGCTCGTCAGTTCCAGATCACCCGCGACGATCAGGACCAGTTCGCGCTCGCCTCGCAGAACAAGGCCGAGGCGGCGCAGAAGGCCGGCAAGTTCAAGGACGAGATCGTCGCCGTCACCATCAAGGGCAGGAAGGGCGACACCATTGTCGACCAGGACGAGTACATCCGCCACGGCGCCACGCTCGACGCCATGACCAAGCTGAAGCCGGCTTTCGACAAGGACGGTACGGTGACCGCCGCCAACGCCTCCGGCATCAATGACGGCGCCGCCGGTGCGGTGCTGATGAGCGAAGCCGAAGCGGTGAGGCGCGGCATCACCCCGCTGGCGCGCATCGTGTCCTGGGCAACCGCCGGCGTCGACCCCCAGATCATGGGCACCGGTCCGATACCGGCTTCGCGCAAGGCATTGGAGAAGGCCGGCTGGTCGGTCGGCGATCTCGACCTGATCGAGGCCAACGAGGCCTTTGCCGCCCAGGCTTGCGCCGTCAACAAGGACATGGGCTGGGATCCCTCGATCGTCAACGTCAATGGCGGCGCCATTGCCATTGGCCATCCGATCGGTGCGTCGGGTGCCCGCATCTTCAACACGCTGGTTTTCGAGATGCGCCGGCGCGGCGCCAAGAAAGGCCTCGCCACCCTGTGCATCGGCGGCGGCATGGGCGTCGCCATGTGCGTGGAAGCGCTCTAGGGATATCACCTGAACGGGCGGCGCGAGCCGCCCGGTCGGTATGCAGTGCCTGCCAAGCCCGACAACAGGGCGATATCAAAATAGGGGAAACGCATGACCAAGGTAGCAATCGTCACAGGCGGATCGCGCGGCATCGGCGCGGCGATCTCGATCGCATTGAAGAACGCCGGCTATTCGGTTGCCGCCAACTACGCCGGCAATGACGACGCGGCGGCGAAATTCAAGGCCGAGACCGGCATCCCGGTCTACAAATGGTCGGTCGCCGACTATGATTCCTGCACCGCCGGCATCAAGCAGGTCGAGGCTGATCTCGGTCCGGTCTCGGTGTTGGTCAACAATGCCGGCATCACACGCGACGCCATGTTCCACAAGATCACGCGCGAACAGTGGAAAGAGGTCATCGACACCAATTTGTCGGGCGTCTTCAACATGACGCATCCGCTGTGGAGCGGCATGCGCGACCGCAAGTTCGGCCGTGTCATCACCATCTCCTCGATCAACGGCCAGAAGGGCCAGGCCGGACAGGTGAATTATTCCGCCGCCAAGGCCGGCGACATCGGCTTTTCGAAGGCGCTCGCCCAGGAAGGGGCCCGCGCCGGCATCACCGTCAATGTCAYCTGCCCCGGCTATATCGCCACCGAAATGGTCAAGGCGATCGACGAGAAGGTGCTCAACGAGCGCATCATCCCGCAGATCCCGATCGGTCGCCTCGGCGAGCCGGAAGAGATCGCGCGCTGCGTCGTCTTCCTCGCATCCGAAGATGCAGGCTTCATCACCGGCTCGACCATCACAGCCAATGGCGGCCAATACTTCGCCTGAAGCAATTCACTTCGCCTGAAGCATCCCAGGAAAAGTGTGAAGCGATTTTCTGTCCAGACGGCAGAAGCGCCGGTGTGAGTGGCGAGATCGACGGGCCGGCAAACCGGTCCGTCTTTTGCCGGCGGCTTTATGCCTTCGGCCTGCCCCACGCCGGCTGCTGACCCAATCCGGCACGCAGAGGTTAACAGCCACCGGCCGCCTTGTGCAAAAGCGGCTCTGCAGCCTGTGGATTCTTGGTGGATAAGCTGTTCGCAACACAAGATATTGGGGTGAACAAAACGGGAAGATTCTGGCATCGCCGATTCGTAGCCGGTTCGTTCCGGCTTTGAGCGGAGTGTTAACGACGACAGCCGGAATCGCCCGTCAAATCCTTAACGCCGTTTAGGAAAGGTTAACAATTTCATAATCTTGGATGAGGCTGACCAAGGCATTCCAGTCGTTCGCCGGCAAAGGTTAACGGCAGAGCTCGCCCTGCATGAAACGGGCCAGTTCGTTGATTCAGCATGTGGTGAGACTCATGGTCACAAAATCCATATGTAGCCGTGAACAAAAGCTGAATCTGGTCGAGTCACTGATTCGTGTCCGATTCGTTCCAGACTCGTTCCAACTGTTAACCCGCAGCCAATCTGGAGCCTGACAGGAGACGACTTCGAGCCGCCGGTGGAACATTCCGCTTTCGCTTCGCGCTCGAAATCCTTATGTGTCGCCTGTCATACGCGCCACTTGAGGCACGCTCCCGACAACGAGAGACCAGAAAGCCTTATTTCCAGGTCGATGAACATCCAGTCGAAACATACCGAGCCGCTGATCCTGTCGGGCCGTGACGTGACCGCCGTGCTTGGGCCGACCAACACCGGCAAGACCCATCTCGCCATCGAGCGCATGGTGGCGCACGAGAGCGGCATCATCGGCCTGCCGCTCAGGCTGCTTGCGCGTGAGGTCTATGGCCGCGTCTGCGAAAAGGTCGGCGCCCACAAGGTCGCGCTGATCACCGGCGAGGAGAAGATCCAGCCGCCCGGCGCCAAATATTCGGTCTGCACCGTCGAGGCCATGCCGCGCGAGACCGACGCCGCCTTCGTCGCCATCGACGAGGTGCAGTTGGCCAGCGATCTCGAGCGCGGCCACATCTTCACCGACCGCATCCTGCACCTGCGCGGCCGCCAGGAAACGCTGCTGCTGGGTGCGGCCACCATGCACGGCATCCTCCAGCGCCTCTTGAAGGGCGTCTCCGTGGTGACGCGGCCGAGGCTTTCGCATCTCGCCTATGCCGGCTCGAAGAAGCTGACGCGGCTGCCGCGGCGCACGGCGATCGTCGCGTTCTCCGCCGACGAGGTCTATGCCATCGCTGAATTGATCCGCCGCCAGCAGGGCGGCGCCGCCGTCGTGCTCGGCGCGCTGTCGCCTCGCACCCGCAACGCCCAGGTGGCGCTGTTCCAGTCGGGCGACGTCGACTATCTGATCGCCACCGACGCCATCGGCATGGGTCTCAACCTTGATCTCGATCATGTCGCCTTCGCCCAGAACCGCAAGTTCGACGGCTATCAGTATCGCAACCTGACGGCGGCCGAGCTTGGCCAGATCGCCGGCCGCGCCGGCCGGCATCTTCGCGACGGCACGTTTGGCGTCACCGGCCAGGTCGATCCGCTGGACGAGGATCTGGTCAAGAAGATCGAAGGCCACGACTTCGACCCGGTGAAGGTGCTGCAGTGGCGCACCGCGCATTTCGACTTCGCCAGCCTCGACGCGCTGAAACGCTCGATCGAGACCAACGCCCCGGTCGAGGGGCTGACGCGGGCACTGCCTGCCGTCGATGCGCAGGCGCTCGAGCACTTGTCGCGCGACGAGGACATCCGCGCACTCGCCACCAACGCCAAACGCGTGGCGCTGCTGTGGGAAGCCTGCGCGCTGCCCGACTACCGCAAGATCGCGCCGGCCCAGCATGCCGACCTCATTGCTTCGATCTATACGGACCTCGCCCGGCATGGCCATGTCGATGAAAATTACATGGCCGAGCAGGTGCGCCGCGCCGACACCACCGAAGGCGACATCGACACGCTGTCGCATCGCATTGCCCAGATCCGCACCTGGACATTCGTGTCGAACCGGCCCGGCTGGCTGGCCGATCAGGCACACTGGCAGGAAAAGACGCGCGAAATCGAAGACAGATTGTCGGATGCGCTGCATGAGCGGTTGACGAAACGCTTCGTAGACCGCAGGACTTCCGTCCTCATGCGGCGCCTTAGAGAAAATACCATGCCTGAAGCCGAAATTAGTCCTACCGGAACCGTCCTTGTCGAAGGCCACCATGTCGGCGAGTTGCAAGGGTTCCGCTTCACCGCCGACCAGACCGCCGGCGGCGAAGACGCCAAGGCGGTGCGCACCGCCGCCCAGAAGGCGCTGGCCGCCGAATTCGAGGCGCGCGCCGAACGCTTCGGTGCTAGCGCCAATGGCGACATCGCACTTGGCTCGGATGGCACGCTGCGCTGGATCGGCGCGCCGATCGGCACACTGGTTGCCGGCGAAGACACGCTCAAGCCGCGCCTCGTGCTGCTGGCCGACGAACAGTTGACCGGCCCGGCGCGCGACAAGGTCGCGGCGCGTGCCGAACGTTTCGTCAATTTCCAGATCGAGTTGCTGCTGAAGCCGCTGGTCGACCTGAAGAACGGCGATCAGATTGCCGGCATCGGCCGCGGTATCGCCTTCCAACTGGTTGAGAATTTCGGCCTCATCAACCGCCGCGACATTGCCGAGGAGATGAAGTCGCTCGACCAGGAGGGCCGTGCAGCCCTTCGACGGCTCGGCGTGCGCTTCGGCGCCTACCATGTCTTCGTGCCGGCGCTGATCAAGCCGGCGCCAGCCGGACTGGTGACGCTGCTGTGGGCGCTGAAGAACGACGGCAAGGACAAGCCGGGCTTTGGCGACGTGGTCCATGCACTCGCCTCCGGCCGCACCTCGGTGGTCATCGATCCCACTTTCGACAAGACCTTCTACAAGCTTGCCGGCTACCGCAATCTCGGCCGCCGCGCGGTGCGCATCGACATTCTGGAGCGGCTGGCGGATTTGATCCGCCCGGCGACCAACTGGAAGCCTGGTCTCGGCCAACGGCCGGACGGCGCCTATGACGGCCAGTCCTTCATGGTGACGCCGCCGATGATGTCGATCCTCGGCGCCACCGCCGACGACATGGAAGAGATCCTGAAAGGTCTCGGCTACCGTGCCGAGCCGAAGCCGGCCGTCGAGGTCAAGGCGCGGCTCGAGGCGCAGGACAATGCCGCGCGCGAAGCGGCGGCGGCGAAGGCCGCGGCTGAAGAGGCCACACGGGCCGAGCAGGCCAAGGCAGCGGAAGCCACGGCGGTCGACGCGGCTGCGGAGGCGCCGGTCGAAGGTTCGGAGCCGGCTGCCGCTGTCGAGGCCACCGCCGAAATTCCTGTCGAAACCATAGCGGAAGCGGCGGCCGAGCCGGTCGCGGAAGAACAACCCGAAGCGCCGGCCGAAGCCACGGAAGAAGCAGCAACGGAGGCCGTCGCCGACGCGGTCGCCAAACCCGTGCTGGCTGCCGAGCCAGAGACGGAAGCCGAACCTGTCGCGACTGCATCGGCCGAGCCAGTTTCCGAAGCTGCGCCCGCGGCTGAAGTGACGTCGGACGAGCCTGTCGTGGTAGCCGATGCAGCCGCCAGCGAGCCCGCTCCGGAAGCCGAGGCCCCAAAGCCGATCCTGTTGTGGCGTCAGGGCCGTTTCGAACAGCGCCCCCGCCATCCCGGCCGCAACAATCGCTCGCGCAACGGACAGGCGCGCGGCCGAAACGACGCGCCTGCGGATGCTGCCGGTGCGCCGGCCGCAGCCACGCCTGGAGAACGTCCTGCCCACGAGGGGCGGCGCGACGGCACCGGCAAGCCGCGCTTCGACCGCTCGAAGTTCAAGCCCAAGCCGCAGGGCGAGGGCGAGCAGCGTCGTGAAGGCCGCCCACAAGGCGAGCGCCCCGACCGACGCGAAGGTCGGCCCGACTGGAAGGGCGGCAGGCCGGATGGCAAGGGTGGCGGCCCCGATCGAGGCAAGGGCGGCGGAAAGCCGACCTTCCAGCCGAAGCCGCGCGAGGAGCGCCCGGTGCGCTTCGATCCGGACTCGCCCTTCGCCAAGCTCGCGGCTTTGCGCGACCAGCTGAAGAAGTAGACTCAGGGCTCGCGTCGATGGTTGCCCCAACGGCTGCCCGAGACCGCCAGCGCATCGACAAATGGCTGTTCTTCTCGCGCGCCGTGAAATCGCGCTCGCTGGCGGCGAAACTTGTGGTCGCCGGCCGGGTTCGCATCAATCGCGACAAAGCAGCGCAGGCCTCCGATCTGGTCAAGCCTGGAGACGTCCTGACCATCACACTTGATCGTCGGATCTTCGTCTGGAAGGTGCTGACCGCCGGCGTGCGGCGTGGTCCGGCCGAGGAGGCACGCACGCTGTACGAGGATATCTCGCCGCCGCCCGCGCCGACGGGCGAAGCCCCTCCCGATGCAATTCCGGCGCTGCGCGAGGCCGGCAGCGGCCGCCCGACGAAGAAGGAACGCCGCCAGACCGACCGCTTGCTTGGTGATGACTGATGGGTCGGCCAAAAAGTGCGCGACGATTTTGGGGCAACGAGACGCACAAAACGAACCCTGAACCCGGCAAACAAGGCACTTCGCGGGACCTGACCGATCCCTACCGGGCCTGCAGTCTGGAATTCCATTTCGGAAACGCCGATGCCACCAGGCATGGCTGCCCTTGCAAGCGGCGGGCAAAGGCGTTACCTCACGGAAAAAGCCCAACAAAATGGGACGTCCCGGAGCCGACCGATGACCTATGTCGTGACCGACAATTGCATCAARTGCAARTAYATGGACTGCATCGAGGTCTGYCCGGTCGAYTGYTTCTAYGAAGGCGAGAACATGCTCGTCATCCAYCCCGACGAGTGCATCGACTGCGGCGTCTGCGAGCCGGARTGCCCGGCCGACGCGATCAAGCCCGACACTGAGTCAGGGCTCGACAAATGGTTGCAGATCAACACCGAATACGCCGAGAAATGGCCCAATATCACCGCCAAGAAGGAACCTCCGGCCGACGCCAAATCCTTCGACGGCGAGGCCGGTAAGTTCGAGAAATACTTCTCGGCCGAGCCCGGCGAAGGCGATTGACAACAGGTCCGCAAAGGCTGGTATTACGTTGGGTAAGAGACAGGCCACATAAAGCGCCTTGACAGGCGGCGCTTAACTG
>NZ_JBFULQ010000075.1:0-17999 GCF_054049815.1 Mesorhizobium sp. P5_C1
GTACTGCTGGCCATGGGTGCGGCAGTGGGCTTCCTGTCGGGCATGTTTGGCGTCGGCGGTGGCTTCCTCATCACGCCGCTGCTGATCTTCTACAACATCCCCCCGGCGATCGCCGTCGCCACCGGCGCCAACCAGGTCATCGCCTCCTCCTTCTCCGGCGTCCTTTCGCACATGAAGCGAGGTACGCTCGACTTCAAGCTCGGCGGCGTGCTGCTGGCCGGGGGTATCGTCGGCTCCACCGGTGGTATCTTCGTCTTCGCCTTCCTGCGCAGGCTCGGCCAGCTCGACCTGTTCATCTCGCTGCTTTATGTCGTGCTGCTCGGCACGGTCGGCGGGCTGATGCTGGTCGAAAGCGTCAATGCGCTGCGCGCGACGCGCAGCGGTGCGGCACCGGTGCTGAAAAAATCCGGCCAGCACAACTGGATCCACCGCTTGCCGCTGAAGATGCGGTTCAGGGCCTCGAAACTGTTCGTCAGCGTCATCCCGGTGCTGGGTCTTGGCGCCGGCATCGGCTTCCTGTCGTCGATCATGGGCGTCGGCGGCGGCTTCATCATGGTGCCGGCGCTGATCTATCTGCTGAAAGTGCCGACCAATGTCGTCATCGGCACTTCGCTGTTCCAGATCATCTTCACCTCCGCCTACACGACGCTGGTCCATGCCACCACCAACCAGACGGTCGACGTCGTGCTGGCCTTCCTGTTGATGGCGGGCGGCGTTGCCGGCGCGCAATATGGCGCCAAGGCCGGACAGAGGCTGCGCGGCGAGCAGCTCAGAGCCTTGCTGGCACTGCTGGTGCTGGCGGTGGCGATCCGCCTCGCCATCGACCTCTTCGTAACCCCGCCCAATCTCTACTCGCTGACCGCCACGGGCCTCAACTGATGAGGGGCCCTAAAGCGTTCGCAACCGCCATTGTCCTGTCGTTGCTCGCGGCCGTCGTTCCGGTCAAGGCACAGACACCACCGGTAGAAGGCATCCAGATCGGCCTCTCCACCGACAATGTTTCCATCACCGCCGGCTTTTCCGGCGCCGACCTGACCATTTTCGGCTCGCTGGAAAATCCCGACCCGCTGGTTGCCCGTCAAGGCAGATACGATGTCATCGTCGTGCTCGAGGGTCCGCCGCGCCCGGTCGTGGTGCGCCGCAAGGACCGGGTGCTCGGCGTCTGGGTCAATCTGGAGTCCGAAACCTTCGAGAATGTGCCGATGTCCTATTCAGTGGCGACGACGCGGCCGCTCCAGGACATCACCGAACCGAACAGCTACAAGCAGCTGTCGCTCGGCGCATCCAACCTCTACATGCAGCCGGCCGACGCTGGCGACAACCCGGCGACCATCGAGGAATTCACCGCGGCGCTGCGCAGCCGCAAAACAGCGACCGGCCTCTACAGCGAGAATGTCGGCGGCGTGCAGTTCCTGTCGCAGAACCTGTTCCGCGCCACCGTAAGGCTGGCACCGAATGTTCCGGTCGGCACCCACAAGGCACGCGCCTTCCTGTTCAAGAGCGGCGTGTTCATCAAGGAAAGCTCGGCCCAGCTCGAAATCCGCAAATCCGGTTTCGAGCAGTCGATCTTCCGTGTCGCGCACAATTATTCCTTCCTCTACGGCGTCTTCGCGATATCGCTGGCCATGCTGACGGGCTGGCTCGGTAGGGTGATCTTCCGAAAGGATTAGGCGCCGGATTTCCAAAAAGGGTTTCCCTTTCCGGCGTCATGCGTTAGAGCACGCCCCCGGCCCGACCGGACACGAGTTGCCGCTCCCCAAAGACAAAATCAGGAAACTTGCCATGCGACCAGCATTCGGCGGTATCGACTTTGGCACTTCAAACTCCACCGTTGGCGTGGTCCGCAACGGGCAGCCGCGCCTCGTCGCACTTGAAGATGGGCAGGTCACGCTGCCCAGTGCCGTGTTCTTCAACTTCGAGGACAACCGCACCTGTTTCGGACGCCACGCCATTGCCAACTACACCGACAGCATCGAAGGSCGGCTGATGCGCTCGCTGAAGAGCGTGCTCGGCAGTTCGCTTGCCCACGAGAAGACCCGCATCAAGTCCCGCTCGATCGGCTTCATGGAGATCGTCGGCCTGTTCCTCGGCCACCTCCGCAAAAAACTGGAGGAAGATGCCGGCGGCGTGGTCGAAACGGTGGTGCTCGGCCGCCCGGTGCAATTCGTCGACGACGACCCCGAGGCCGATACAAACGCCCAGGGCGAACTTGAGAAGGCCGCGCGCGCCCAGGGCTTCAAACACATCGCTTTCCAGTTCGAGCCGATCGCGGCGGCGCTCGACTATGAGCAGAAGGTGACGCGCGAGGAACTGGCGCTGATCGTCGACATGGGCGGCGGCACCTCGGACTTTTCGATCGTGCGCGTCTCACCGCAGCGCTCGCGCTCGCTCGACCGCAAGGACGACATCCTGGCCAGCCGCGGCATCCATATCGGCGGCACGGATTTCGACCGGCTGTTGAGCATCGCCCATGTGATGCCGCAGCTCGGCTATCTGACCCCGACCAAGGACGGCAAGCGCAATCTGCCGGCCAGCTACTTCATCGATCTCGCGACATGGCAGCGCATCAACCTGGTCTACACCGCCAAGGCAATGACGCATCTGCGCCAGATCCGCTACGAGGCCGAGCGCGCCGACCTGGTCGACCGCTTCATCCACATTGTCGAGCATCGCTATGGACATGCGCTGGCGGCCCTTGTCGAAAAGGCCAAGATCGAGCTGACCGACAGATCATCGGCTCAGGTGGCGGTGAAGCTGCCGGGGGCGGCGTTCGCCGCCGAAATCACGCGCACCGGGCTGGACGCCACGATTGCAAGGGACATCGAGCGGGTCACCGCAACGGTCGGGCAGACCATCCGCGACGCCCAGGTCAAGCCATCCGACATCACCGCGGTGTTCCTGACCGGCGGGTCGACCGCAATCCCGCTGGCAAGACGAGAGATTCTCTCCTTGGTGCCGCAGGCATCCGTCATCGACGGCGACATGTTCGGCTCGGTCGGGCTTGGCCTGGCGCTCGACGCCCAGCGAAAGTTTGGCTGACACGGCCCACTCACGGGCGGGCGGGCACCGCTTCATCAGCACTGGCGCTGAGATGCACCTTGAGCGCCATCTGGGCAAGGCTCGCCTGCCGGTCGCGGTGGGTGATGATGGCGAAGTCGCGCTTCGGCAGGTCAATAGGCACCGCGCGCAAACTGCCTTCGGCAATCGCGCCGCCGACGACGAGTTCGGAAATGATGGTGGCGCCGGCACCCGCCTCGACCGCCTGGCGGATGGCCTCGTTGCTCGGCAGCACCAGGAATATCTGCAGGTCGGCGAGCGAAATTCCTTCGCGGCGGGCCAGATCCTCCAGCACTTCGCGCGTGCCCGAACCACCCTCGCGGATGATCCAGCGCAGGCCCTTGATGTCGGGCCGGCCTTGCGAGACTTCGGCGATCTCGGGGTGGGCGCTGGCGACGACCAGCATCAACCTGTCGACGTCGACCTTGGCGCGGCGCAGGATGTCGGATTCCGTCCGCCCCTCGACCAGACCGAGATCCGCGGCACCATCGAGGACATTGGCCTCGACCTGCCTGGTGTTGCCGATGGTGACGCTCAACCTGACGGCGGGATAGGCCTCGTGGAAGGAAGCCAGCCGGCGCGGCAGCCAATAGCTGGCGATGGTCTGGCTGGCGGCGATCGAGAGGCTGCCAGTGACCGTCTGCGAGACATGCTCCAGCACGTTGCGCGCAGCGGCTGCCCGCTCCAGCACGGCCTTGGCTTCCGGCAGGAAGCGGTGCCCGGTCTGGGCGAGCTCGATGTTGCGGCCGACCCGGTTGAACAGATGGACGCCATGCTGCTCTTCAAGCGCGCGAATAGCGGCAGACGCGGCCGATTGGGAAATGCCAAGCAGCTCAGCCGCCTTGGTCATGTGGCCACGCTCGGCAACGGCGACGAAAATCCGCAATTGGTCCAGGGTCATGGGCGCATTAAGAACCAATATCGATCGAATTTACAAGAACAACTGATTAGACAGATCGATACCTTTATTCTACGTTTTCGAGTGAAGTTAGAAAAAATTCGCCATCGAATCGCAGAGAACAAAATGATCGGGCGGTTCAGATCCCTGCTTGCCCATTGGACCCGCGGTATCCGGCGGCGGTTGGCCGGTGACCGATACCACCCGGAAGAGCACTATATGCGCGGCCCCGGGCCGAAGACTCGAGCCAAGTCCGCCGGCCGTGCGGGCACCAGCGGATCATGATGCACCGATCGCCGCGCGGCGCAAATTCGGCACCATCGCAACGGCCGCTTGTCGACACCAGAGCGCCCGATGAAGGCGACGGCGTCGACACTTCGCCAAGCATTTCCGACAGCATCGCCAAGACGACCTGCTACATGTGCGCCTGCCGCTGCGGCATCGACGTGCACATCAAGGGCGGCAAGGTCCGCTACATCAACGGCAACAAGGACCATCCGGTCAATCGCGGCGTGATCTGCGGCAAGGGCAGTTCCGGCATCATGCAGCACTACAGCCCGGCCCGGCTGAAGAAGCCGCTGTTGCGGACCGGTCCGCGCGGCTCAGGAGAATTCCGCGAGATCGAGTGGGAAGAAGCGTTTTCGATCGCGACCGAGCGGCTCTCGGCCATTCGCCGGACTGATCCGAAAAAACTCGCCTTCTTCACGGGCCGCGACCAGTCGCAGTCGCTCACCGGCTGGTGGGCAAGCCAGTTCGGCACACCGAACTTCGCCGCCCATGGCGGCTTCTGTTCGGTCAACATGGCGGCCGGCGGCCTCTATACGATCGGCGGGTCGTTCTGGGAGTTCGGCGAACCCGACTGGGACAACACCAGATACTTCATGCTGTTCGGCGTCGCCGAGGACCACGATTCCAACCCGATCAAGATCGGCCTCGGCAAGATCAAGGCGCGCGGTGCCAAGGTGGTTTCGATCAATCCGTGCCGGACAGGCTACAACGCCATTGCCGACGACTGGATCGGCATCCGGCCCGGCACCGATGGCCTGTTCGTGTTCGCCCTCATCCACGAATTGCTGAAGGCCGGGCGCGTCGATCTCGACTATCTCCTGCGGTACACCAATGCGCATTTGCTCGTCATCCAGGAGCCGGGCGCGGCGGATGACGGTCTGTTCGTGCGTGACGCCGGCGGCAATCCGCTGGCCTGGGACAGGGTTGCGAAGAGACCGGTCAGCGCCACCGATACCGAGGCCAAGCCTGCACTGACGGGCAGCTTCACCGTCGACGGTCGCCGCTGCGTGCCGGTGTTCCAGCTCATCGCCGACCGCTATCTCGATGAGAGCTACGCACCCGACGCGGTGGCAGAGCGCTGCGGCATTCCCGCCGACACGATCCGCAGGATCGCCGCCGAACTCGCGCATGTCGCCTTCGAACAGACGATCGAATTGCCGATCGCCTGGACCGACTGGGCCGGGCGCCGGCACGAGACGATCAAGGGGCGGCCAGTGTCGATGCATGCCATGCGCGGCATCTCCGCCCATTCGAACGGCTTTCACACCTGCCGCGCCATCCATCTCTTGCAGGTGCTGCTCGGCACCGTGGATGTCCCCGGCGGCTTCCGCTTCAAGCCGCCCTACCCGAGATCGGCGCCGCCGGGCCCAAAGCCTTTAGGCAAGACCGTCAAGCCGATGACGCCGCTCGACGGCATGCCGCTCGGCTTCGTCTGCGGGCCGGACGACCTTTTGGTCGACGAGGCCGGCATGCCTGTTCGCATCGACAAGGCCTATTCCTGGGATGCACCGCTGGCGGCACATGGCCTCATGCACACCGTTATCCGCAACGCATGGGCCGGCGATCCGTACCCGATCGACACGTTGATGATGTACATGTCGAACATGGCCTGGAATTCCTCGATGAACACCGTCGAGACCATAGCGATGCTGACTGACAGCGGCGAAGCGGGCAATTACAGGATCCCCTTCATCATCTATTCCGACGCCTACTATTCCGAGACGGTGCCGTTCGCCGATCTCGTGCTGCCGGACACAACCTATCTCGAACGTCACGACTGCATCAGCCTGCTCGACCGGCCGATCAGCCATGCCGACGGACCGGGCGACGCCATCCGCCATCCCGTCGTCGAGCCGGATCGCGATGTCAGGCCGTTCCAGTCGGTGCTGATCGAACTCGGCGCGCGGCTTGGCCTGCCGTGCTTCGTCAAGGACGATGGCTCGGCCAGATACCGCGACTATGCCGATTACATCGTCAACCATGAGCGGACGCCCGGCATCGGCCCGCTTGCCGGCTGGCGCGGCAAGGATGGAGCCTCGTTTGGCAAGGGCGAGGCCAATCCGGACCAATTGCAGCRCTACATCGACAATGGCGGCTTCTGGCACCACGATTTCGCCGAGGACCAACGCTACTACAAGATGGCCAACCGCTCCTATCTCGACTTCGCGGTGCAGATGGGTTTCATCCCCAAGGCTGAGCCGGTCGTCTTTCAGCTCTATTGCGAGCCTCTGCAGCGCTTCAGGCTGGCTGCACGCGGCCATGGCCGCGTGGTGCCGCCAGAGGGCGACCGCCAGCGCATCGAGACCTATATGGACCCGCTGCCGTTCTGGTATATGCCCTTCGAGGAAGCGGCCGTCGATTTGCAAGACTATCCGCTGCATGCTCTGACGCAGCGGCCGATGCACATGTATCATTCCTGGGGTTCGCAAAACGCGTGGCTGAGACAAATCACCAGCCAGAACCGGCTGTTCGTGCATCACCGGACCGCCGCTGGTCTCGGCCTTGTCGATGACGACTGGGTGTGGATCGAAAGCATCAACGGCAAGGTCAAGGGACAGATCAAGCTGGTCGACGGGGTGAACGAAACCACGGTCTGGACCTGGAACGCGATCGGCAAGCGGCGCGGCAGTTGGGGGCTAAAGGATGACGCCGCCGAATCCAATCGCGGCTTCCTGCTCAACCACATCATCGGCGACCAGACTTCGGCAGACGCCAACGGCAAACGCTATTCGAACTCCGATCCGGTGACCGGTCAGGCGGCGTGGTTCGACCTGCGCGTGCGCATCGTCAAATGTGCGGCCGAGGAAGCCGGCTTCACCGAGCCGCAATTCGAACGTTTCCAACAACCGCCTGGCTTCGAACCCTCCCCCGACAGACTGACCTTCGGCGCTGAGTTCCGCCGGGCAAGGGAGGCGGCCGAATGACCTGTCTGCCAAGTCAAAGCGGCAAGAAGCTCGGCCTCGTCATCGATCTCGACACCTGCGTCGGCTGCCAGGCCTGCGTCACGGCCTGCAAGGAATGGAACACCGGCGGCCACATGGCGCCGCTGACCGACATCGACCCCTATGGCGGCCATGTCGACGGCGTCTGGTTCAACCGCGTCCACAGCTACGAACACACCACCGACATGGGCGGGCGGACCGTGAACTTCCCGCGCTCCTGCCTGCATTGCGAGACGCCGGCCTGCGTCACGGTCTGCCCGACCGGCGCCTCCTACAAGCGGGCCTCGGACGGCATCGTGCTGATCGACGAGGACAAGTGCATCGGCTGCAAATTGTGCAGTTGGGCCTGCCCTTATGGGGCGCGCGAATTCGATCGTGATGTCGGCGTGATGAAGAAGTGCACGCTGTGCGTCGACCGCATCTACAATGACAATCTGGCCGAGGAAGACCGCGTGCCGGCCTGCGTCGCCGCTTGCCCGACCAGCGCCCGGCATTTCGGCGATCTCGGCGATCCCGCGTCGGCTGTCTCGCAACTGGTGGCGGAGCGTGGCGGCGTCGACCTGATGCCGGAACTCGGCTATCACCCGACCAACAAATATTTGCCGCCACGCGCCCACACCAAGCGCGCCRCATCGGTGGCCGCACCGGCACTCGAAGCGGTGCGGGCCGAAGGGGGCTTCCTGGGCTGGGTCGACCGCATGCTTTCGAACTGACATCCATGCATCCAGCCTCCTCCGTCGTCTTCTTCACCACCGCGACCGGCGCCGGCTATGGGCTGCTGGCGCTGCTTGGGGTGCTCGGAGGCTTCCAGATCATCCCGCCCGATTTCTGGCTGGGCCTCATCGGCATGGGCCTGGGGCTCGGCCTGATCATGGCCGGGCTGCTGTCCTCGACAGGTCATCTCGGCAGACCCGAACGCGCCTGGCGGGCGTTCTCGCAATGGCGCAGCTCATGGCTGTCGCGCGAAGGCGTTGCCTCTGTCATCACCTTCGTTCCGGCGGGCCTGTTCGGCATCGGCTGGGTGTTTTTCGGCCGCAGCGGCGGCTGGGTGACCGTGGCCGGATTGCTGGCGGCCTGTGGTGCGGTCGTCACCGTCTGTACCACCGGCATGATCTATGCGTCGCTGAAGCCGATCGCCCAGTGGCACAGCCGCTTCACGCTGCCCGGCTACCTCATTTTTTCGGCGATGACCGGCAGCGTGCTGTTGAACGCGCTGCTGCAGGGATTTGCTCTCGGCTCGAAGACCCTTCTGGCGGCCTCGGTGTTGTTCAGTCTGCTCGGCTGGGGCTGGAAGCTGGCAACCTGGCGCTACAACGACCGGCTGGAAATCCCAACCAATGCCAACACCGCGACGGGGCTCGCCGGCGGCACGGTACGATCGCTGGAATGGCCGCATACCGAAGAGAATTATCTGCTCAAGGAGATGGGGTTCCGCATCGCGCGCAAGCACAGCGCACGCCTGCGCCAGATCACCCAGGTTCTGGCCTTCGCTTTGCCCATCCTGTTGCTGGCCGCCGTATTTGCCTCGCCGTGGCCCTTCGCGGCGCTGCTGTCGCTGCTCGCGGCCGGCGTCCAGTTCGCCGGCATGCTGGTCGAACGCTGGCTGTTCTTCGCCGAGGCAAAGCACACGGTAACACTCTACTACGGACGCTGACCTCAGCCCGGCCTGAGCATCGAGCGTGAAATCGCAAAAATGCGCTCGGCGCCGAGCATATAGGCCATCAGCGTGTCCAGCCGAAACAGTCCGGCATAGGCGCGATCGAGCACGTTGAGCGAACCGGTATAGGCGCCGAAGGCCGGCATGATCATGCGGCCGCCATCGCCGGCAAAGCAGCGCCGCCGCACCGAACGCCCACGCTGCACGATGCGCGCGCACGGATGCAGATGACCCGCTATCTCGCCTTCGACACGTTCCTTCGATGGCTCATGCCGGAACAACAGCGAGCCTATGGCAAGTTCGCGCACCGTCTCGCCGGGTAGGTCGGCGGGCGCTTCCGGATCGTGATTGCCGGCAACCCAGAACCAGTCGCGGCCTGATATCAGCGCTTCCAGCCGTTCGCGGAAGCTCGCATGCATGCGCTCGGCGCCGCCGCCATCGTGGAAGCTGTCGCCCAGGCTGATGACGATGGATGGCTGGTAGTCAGCGATCACGGCCTGCAGTCTCAGCAACGTCGCGCCGGTGTCGTAAGGCGGGATCAGCGCGCCGCGCCGCGCCAGCGACGAACCCTTTTCGAGATGCAGGTCGGAAACGGCCAGAAGCCGCAGATCCGGAAAATAAAGCACGCCGCGCCGGTCGCAGACCGCACGCTCGCCGGCGATGCCGACAAGGTCGGCCTCGGCGATCAGCGACGTGCGCGCCAGTGAAAAATTCATCTCGAAATCAGTCTCATCTTTGGCCCATCGCCTCCTCGACCAGATCGGCGGCTTCCATGAGCAGGGACTCGTTGGCGCCGCCATTCACCAATTCCTTGCCGATCTCCAGCATGATCGGCACGGCCAGCGGCGATATCTGCTCAAGATGCTTATGCATGATTCGACCGCGGACACGCGAGAGCATCTCGGCAAGTCTGCTGACATCGAGCAGTCCCGCCGATGCATCGATGCGCGTCGCCTGCAGCAGGATGTGGTCCGGCTCGTGGCTGCGCAGCACATCGTAGATCAGGTCGGCCGACACCGTCACCTGGCGGCCGCTCTTCTCTTGCCCGGGAAAACGCTTCTCGATCAGTCCGGCGATGACCGCGCAGGTGCGAAACGTCCGCTTCAGCATCCAACTGTCGTTCAGCCAGGCCTCGAGGTCGTCGCCGAGCATGTCTTCGTCGAACAGGGCGGCCAATGACGGCTTCTTGGCCTTGAACAGCGCCGCCATGTCGTCCAGCGCCCAGACGGCCAGCGAATAGTCGGTGGCGACGAAGCCGAGAGGGCGGGCGTTGGCACGCTCCAACCGCCGCGTCAAAAGCATGCCGAGCGTCTGGTGCGCCAGCCTGCCTTCGAAGGGATAGGCGACCATGTAGTGGCGGTTGCCGCGCGGAAAGGTCTCGACCAGAAGGTCGCCGCGCTTCGGCAGCACCGACTTTTCCTTCTGCAGCCGCAGCCAGTCGGCGACCTGCTCGGGCAGCGCCTGCCAGCGGTTGCTGTC
This sequence comes from Mesorhizobium sp. P5_C1, assembly GCF_054049815.1. Taxonomy (NCBI): domain Bacteria; kingdom Pseudomonadati; phylum Pseudomonadota; class Alphaproteobacteria; order Hyphomicrobiales; family Phyllobacteriaceae; genus Mesorhizobium; species Mesorhizobium sp. P5_C1. The sequence goes on from NZ_JBFULQ010000075.1 coordinate 10,322, forward strand.
GGCCAGCATGCCGCGCACCTGATCGGCGAGATAGGTCGAGAGCGGAAACTTGCCGCCGGCATAGGACGGCACGATGATGTTGGCGCCGGCGCTGTTGGAGACGACGCATTCGTTCTCGCGGATGCCCTCGAAGCGCAGCACCTTGCCGGCAAACAGGAAATTGTCGCCGGGGCGTAGCGTCTCGGCGAAATACTCCTCGATCTTGCCCAGCACCGGCCCGCCGCGTCCAGCCATGCCACGGCCCTGCCTGACATAGCGGACATTGAGTTCCGGCATTTCGACGATGGTGCCGACATTCAGACGGTATTGCTGGGCGACACGCGGATGCGAGACGCGCCACAGCCCGCCGACCGTCTTTCGAATGCGCGCGTAGCGCTCGTAGTTCTTCAGCGCGTAGCCGCCGGTGGCGACGAAATCGACGACACGGTCGAAGGTCTCGCGTGCCAGCCCGGCATAGGGCGCGGCGCGGCGCACTTCTTCGAACAAATGGTCGGCATCGAAGGGCGCGCCGCAGGCGACGCCCAGCACGTGCTGCGACAGCACGTCGAGCGCGCCGGTGATCAGCGGCGGCGTGTCCTGCGCGCCGAGATAGTTGGCGTCGAGTGCGGCACGGCATTCCAGCACCTCGAAACGGTTGGCCGGAATAAGGATCGCCTTGGACGGCTCGTCCATGCGGTGGTTGGCGCGGCCGATGCGCTGCGCCAGGCGGCTCGCGCCCTTCGGCGCGCCGACATGCACGACCAGGTCGACATCGCCCCAGTCGATGCCGAGATCGAGCGTCGACGTCGCGACGATGGCGCGCAGCGCATTCTCGCCCATCGCCTTCTCGACCCGCCGACGCTGGCCGACATCGAGCGAACCGTGATGCAAGGCAATCGGCAGCGAGTCCTCATTGGCCCGCCACAGTTCCTGGAACAGCAATTCGGCCTGGCTGCGGGTGTTGACGAACAGCAGCGTCGTGCGATGCCTTTTGATCGCCTCGTAGATTTCAGGAATAGCGTATCGGGCCGAATGGCCGGACCACGGCACATGCTGCTCGGAGTCGAGAATGGAGATGTCGGGCTTGGCTCCGCCGGCCACGGTGATCAGGCCGGCCATGGCGCCTGGCGGATTCTGGCCGACCAGCCAACGCCGCAATTCGTCGGGCTCGGCGACCGTAGCCGACAAGCCTATCGTCTGCAGGCCAGGCACGTAGCTGCGCAGCCGCGCCAGGCCGAGCGCCAGCAGATGCCCGCGCTTCGACGTCACCAGCGAGTGCAGCTCGTCGAGCACGACATAGCGCAGATCCTCGAAGAAGCGACGGGCATCGGGCGCCGCGATCAGCAGCGCCAGTTGCTCGGGCGTGGTGAGCAGAATGTCGGGCGGCACCAGTTTCTGGCGCTGACGCTTGTGCGACGGCGTGTCGCCGGTGCGCGTCTCGATGGTTACAGGCAGGCCGATCTCTTCGACCGGCTTGCCGAGATTGCGCTCGATGTCGACCGCCAGCGCCTTCAGCGGCGAGATGTAGAGGGTATGGATGCCGCGATGCGCCTGCCCCGGTTTTCGCCTTGGCCGGTTGGCCAACTCGGTCAGCGAAGGCAGGAACCCGGCCAACGTCTTCCCGGCCCCGGTAGGGGCGATCAACAGCACCGATTGCCCGCTCTGGGCCCTTGCCAGCAATTCGATCTGGTGGGCACGCGGCGACCAGCCTTTCTCGCCGAACCACCTGATGAATGGTTCGGGCAGGGCCACGGTGGCATTCTGTTCGGCAAGGCGAGGCTGCTCTGTCACGCGCCAGAGGTAGCGCGAAGGTGGGCAATCGCCAAGAAAAATCGGAACAAAAGGGGATCGAAGGCCTTAAGGCCGCCGAAACCCGGTCGGGCCGCCATAGAGATAGCCGATGCGGGCGATCGCCYSCTTCAGCCCTTCGCGCGACACCAGCATGGTGTGGCCATTGGCATGGATCATGGTATCGGCGTCGGTCATGACGGCGACATGGCCTTTCCAGAAGACGAGGTCGCCGCGCCGCAACCCGGTGTAATCCGGGCCAGGATCGAGCGGCTCGCCGAGAGTCGCCGCTTGCATGTCGGAATCGCGCAGCACGTCGCTTCCGGTCATGCGCATCGCCAGTTGCACAAGGCCCGAACAGTCGATGCCGAAACCCGAAGCGCCGCCCCACAGATAAGGTGTGCCGAGAAACATCTCGGCCACCGCAACATAGTCGGCGGCCGCATCACCGACAGGCCGCAGATGGCCGGCGATGATCGCCTCGCCGGAAGGCAGGACGGCATAGTGCGTGCCGCGCGTTTCGGCTGCACCCGTCACCGCAACCGTCGATCCCATCGACAATTGTCCGGCGATCGGAAACCGCAGATCCGGCGCGGGGTAAAGGAAAGTGCGCGGCACCGACACGATATGGGTCGCCGCCTGATCCCGCCCGCCCAGCATGGTATCGGCGACGTAACCGACATAACCATCGCGCTCGGCCTGGATCCAGGCCCAGCCTTCGGCGACCTCGAAGACGAGGACATCATCGCCGAACAGGGCTTGGGTGTTGACGCCGGCATCCGGCCGCGGCGCTTTGCGCACATCGGCCACGGACGCGGTGATCCGCGCCGGCCGGCCGGCGACGAAGCGGTCGGCGGCGACCTCGCCCTTCAGCCGCGCATCGGCAAGGTCGGAACGGAAAGCGTGAAGGCGGGCATCCCTGGCGGTCAAATCAGCAACTCTGCTTTATTATGTTGACGCATGATCTTGTCCGAAAAACTGGTTCCCGCTTCTTGCTGCGCTGACCTGCGGTTCGGGATCGTGCTTTAGATGGGCAATTCGTGGGCCTTGGCAATGATACCATCGCCGAAGCGCTCGACAAAGAGCGCGCCCTCGACCGTGCGCCTGATCAGCACATTGCGCTTGTCGAGCTCGTCGCGATGGCGCGACACGAGCTTCAACGCACCCATCGTGTCGAGCGCGCGGGTGATCACCGGCTTGGTGACATTGAGGCGGGCGGCGAGCCCGCGCACCGTGTGCGGCGGCGGATCGAGATAGATGGTGAACAGGATCGCCGTCTGGCGCATGGTCAGGTCCGGCGCGTCGTCGCGCACCTGCGACAGCATCACTTGCTGCCACAGTCGCAAGGCCTGGCTCGGGCGCATGGCAATCGACATCCGAGCAGCATGACGGCAAATTGTTTCGGTTCCGTTTCAGTTTCTGCAATTTGCCGGCTCTGCTTGTCGCTATCAGCCAAAGCGTTTCGAGATGATCCGCTCCAGCGCGCGAATGCCTTGCGCCTCGCCGCCCGCGGGGCCATGCGCACGGTCGGCGGGGTTCCAGGCGAAGATGTCGAAATGCGCCCAGCCGGCGGTCTTTTCGACAAAGCGCTTGAGGAAGAGTGCCGCCGTGATCGAGCCGGCGAAACCGTCGGTGGTGACGTTGTTGATGTCGGCGATCTTCGACGACAGTTTTGCATCGTAAGGCCGCCACAACGGCATGCGCCACAACGGATCCTCGGCCGCGACGGAAGCCGCCACTAGGTCGGACGCCAGTGCTTCGTCGCCGGTATAGAAGGGCGGCAGGTCGGGACCGAGCGCGACACGGGCTGCCCCGGTCAGCGTCGCCATATCGACCAGAAGCTGCGGTTCCTCCTCGTCGGCCAAGGCCAGTGCATCGGCCAGCACCAGCCGCCCCTCCGCGTCCGTGTTGCCGATCTCGACGGTGATGCCCTTGCGGCTCGTCAGCACGTCGCCCGGCCGAAAGGCGTTGCCGGCGATCGAATTCTCGACCGCGGGAATGAGCACGCGCAGACGCACCTTCAGGCCGGCGGCCATGATCATCGAGGCGAGACCAAGCACATTGGCCGCGCCGCCCATGTCCTTCTTCATCAACAGCATGCCGGACGACGGCTTGATGTCGAGACCGCCCGTGTCGAAACAGACGCCCTTGCCGACCAGCGTCACCTTCGGCGCGCCTTGCTGCCCCCATCTCATGTCGATCAGGCGCGGCGCGCCGGTCGACGCGCGACCGACGGCATGGATCATCGGGAAATTCCGATCGAGGAGATCGTCGCCCTTCACCACCGAGATTTCGGCCTCGTGCGCTGCGGCCAGGCTCCGCACCGCCTTCTCCAATTCTTCCGGACCCATGTCGCTGGTCGGCGTGTTGACCAGATCGCGTGTCAGGAAGACGCCATCGGCAATGCGGCGAACGCGCCCGGCATCGACGCCGGCCGGCAATACGAAGCGCAGCGCCTTGCCGGGTTTCTTGCCATAACGGGTAAAGGCATAGCCGCCGAGCACCAGTGCGGTTGCCGCCAACTCCGGCTCGGCCGGCGCGGAGGCGAAATGCCAATCGCCTTCCGGCAAGGCTTTCGACAACGCACCAAGAGCGAGTGCGCCCTCGCCATCGCCGATACCGAATAAGGCGCCGCCGAGGGCTCCCTTTTCGCCGGGCACGACCAGCGTCCTGCCTGCCTCGCCTGAAAAGCCGTTTGCCCTGGCCCAGGCGACCGCGGCAGGTGCAAGACCGGCTGCTTCCAGCCCATCCCTGGCGACCAGATGGACCGGCAGCGCGCCCGGCAGTTTCTTTTCGACGAGTTCGACAGGCATTCGATGTTCTCCGTGCGGCGCCCTTGAGTCGCCATTCTTAACCGTCCGTTAGGGTTAACAGAATATTTCTTCGGGAGGGAAGATGGCCACGCAATGGCCGCGTATGAATGGAGGCCCGGTGCCGATGCCGACCAACCGCACGATCAATGCCACGGGAAAACGGTTCATCACCACGGCGCTCGTGCTGGCGCTCGCGGCCAGTGTCGCCGGTTGCGCAACCGACAAGTTCACCACCGGTTCGATCGGACGCAACAGCGGCAAACCGCTGGAGGCCATGTCGGGCGGGGAACTGCACACTGCAACGGCGGCACTTGGCCAATCCTACGCCAGGAACCCCACCGACAAGCGTATCGCCACCAATTATGCGGCGGCGCTGCAGATGGATGGCGACGCCGACCAGTCGCTCGCCGTGATGCGCAAGCTGGCGATCGCCCTGCCGAAGGATCGCGACGTGCTCGCCTCCTATGGCAAGGCGCTGGCTGCCAATGGCCAGTTCGAGGCCGCACTGGACGCCGTGCGCCGCGCCCAGACACCGGAATATCCCGACTGGAGGCTGGTATCGGCCGAAGCGGCCATTCTCGACCAGATCGGCCAGAAAGACGACGCGCGCCAGCTTTATCGCAAGGCTCTCGAACTAAAGCCGAACGAGCCTTCGGTGCTCTCCAATCTCGGCATGTCCTACGTGCTGGAAGGTGACCTGCGCACCGCCGAAACCTATATGCGCTCCGCCGCGCAGCAGCCGAACGCAGACAGCCGGGTGCGCCAGAACCTGGCGCTGGTCGTCGGCCTGCAGGGCCGTTTCGACGAAGCCGAGAAGATCGCCTCGCAGGAACTCTCGCCCGAACAGGCACAGGCGAACGTCGCCTATCTGCGCCAGATGCTGGCCCAGCAGAACGCCTGGAGCCAGCTCAAGGACCAGGACAAGCCAAAGTCTGCGACCAACTAGATCTCGTCGCGCCGAACTCGCTTTAAGTCTTTGTTGATGCATGTCGTTGGCCCAATACCGCTGCGTTCTTGTGCGACATGCTATGGACGACAATCTGCGACAACCTTGAAATGAAGAAGCCGCGCTACGTTCAGCGCGGCTTCTTCATTTCTGATGCGGGACGAGCCTCGCCTCTATTGCGCTGTCGATGATGGTGCCGAACGATCGCCGAAGATGCCGCGCTGGCTGACCTGAATGCCGGCGGGGCCCAGAATGATCGCGAAAAGCACCGGCAGGAAGAACAGGATCATCGGCACGGTGAGCTTCGGCGGCAAGGCCGCCGCCTTCTTCTCCGCCGCGTTCATGCGCATGTCGCGGCTTTCGGCGGCCAGCACGCGCAGTGCATGCGCCACCGGCGTGCCGTAACGTTCGGCCTGGACGAGTGCCTGCGACACCGACTTGACCGATTCCAGGCCGGTGCGGCTTGCCAGGTTCTCGTAGGCCTGCCTGCGCTCCTGCAGATAGGAAAGCTCGGCGTTGGTGAGGATGAATTCTTCCGCCAGCGCCACCGATTGCGCGCCGATCTCGTCGGCGACCTTGCGCAGGGCCGCTTCCACCGACATGCCCGATTCGACGCAGATCAGCATCAGATCGAGCGCATCCGGCCACGCCATCTGGATCGACTGCTTGCGCTTGGTAGCGCGGTTGTTGACGTAGACGACCGGAGCGTAGAAGCCGCCATAGGCAACGAGGATGCAGACGAACACCCTGATGACCAATGGCTTGTCGGGCAATCCTCCGAGTACGAAGGTGTAGATTGCGCCCAGCGCGAAGCCGACAAAAGGAAGCACGAGACGGAAGAAAAGAAACCGCGTCAGCGGGTTCTGTCCGCGAAAGCCGGCGACCTTGAGTTTCTGCAATGTGCCCTCATCGGCGAGCGCGCGCCTCAGATCCAGCCGGTCGACAATGTTGCGCATACCAACCGACTGTTCCTCGCGCAGGCCCTTGCGACGGCGATCCGCTTCGACGGCAAGCCGGGCGCGCTGCTTGGCACGCAGTTCGTCGCGTTCCAGCGCGACGGTTTTCATGCGTGACTTGAGCTGGTTTCCGCCAAACGCCGGCAGCAAGGTGAAAACGGTCGCAAACACCGCTATGGCGACCAGCATCGCGATCAGGAAGCTCGGATCGGTCAGGGATTTGATGACTTGGTCGGTCATGCCAGCATCCTAGACTTCGAAGTTCATCATCTTGCGCATCACAAAGATGCCGATCGACATCCAGACCGCCGAGCACCCAAGGATCAGGTGTCCAACGTTGGTGACGAACAGCGGYATCAGGTAGTTCGGGCTCGACAGGTAGACGAGAAACGCAACGATGAAAGGCAGCGCACCGATGATGGCGGCGGACGCTTTCGCTTCCATCGACAGTGCCTGGACCTTGGCTTTCATCTTCTTGCGATCGCGAAGCACGCGCGAAAGATTGCCCAGCGCCTCGGATAGGTTGCCGCCAGCCTGCGATTGAATCTGGATGACGATGCCGAAGAAGCTCGCCTCCGTGCAAGGCATGGTTTCGGGCATGCGCAAGGTCGCATCGGGGATCGACAGGCCCATCTGCTGGGAATCGACGATACGACGAAATTCGGTCTTCACCGGTTCGGGAGATTCGTTGGCTATCAGGCGCACCGCGTCGTTCAGCGGCAGGCCGGACTTGACTGCACGCACGATGATATCGAGCGCGTTTGGAAATTCGTTGAGGAATGCCTTTACGCGGCGGGCGCGACGAAACGAGACGAACCAGCGCGGCAGGCCGAGTGCGCCGGCCAGCAGCACGCCCGGCAGAACGAGCCGCGGCGCTCCGGCCACAAAGGCAACCATCGTCAAAGCGAGGCCGCATATGGCGGAGTATATATAGAAGCGCTCGACGGTGATCTTCAGGCCAGCCTGACGGAGTTGGGCTTTCAGCGGTGGTTTCTTGACCCTGCTGTCGTTGGTTTTCTGCTTTGCGTCGAGCTCGTTCAGCGAATCCTGAACCGACTTGCGCCGCTTGACGGCTTCCGCCGCGCGGTCACGCGAGGCCTTGACGACGGAGCGATCAGTCTCGGCGGACTTGATCGTTTCAAGCCGCTTGCCGACCTGTTTCTCGTTGCTGATCCGGGTGAACAGGAATGCATAGG
>NZ_JBFULQ010000076.1:0-17936 GCF_054049815.1 Mesorhizobium sp. P5_C1
TAGTACTGACATAATCTCTCTTTCAAGCGGAGAAATGATGACGGATCGAAGCCACGCAGCCGGGAAACCGATCAGGACGGCAATCACCGACGAGGACGGCATCGATTTCGCCATCATCGAACTGCTCTTCTTCGCCTATCGGGACTTCACCTCCGATCCGGATCAGATCCTGGCCGATTACGGCTTCGGCCGCGCCCACCACCGGGTGCTGCATTTCGTCAACCGCAGGCCGGGCCTGACGGTTGCCGAACTGCTCGACGTGCTGAAGATCACCAAGCAGAGCTTGGCGCGAGTGCTCAAGCAGTTGATCGACACCGACCATGTCGTGCAGTTGCAAGGTCCGCGCGACCGCCGGCAGCGCGAGCTTTATCCGACCGCCAAGGGCCGCGCGCTGGCGCTGGCGCTGGCGCGGCCACAGTCGCGCCGCATCCATGCTGCATTGGGAGATTCCGGGATAACCGAACGGACCCTGGTTGAACGGTTCCTCGAAGCGATGGTCAATCCGGAACTGAGAGCGCAGATCGACGTTGGGTCCGCAAAAATGTCAGGGAAAAGCCATGGAGAGCACTGAAAGGGTCGATCAGGCGGCCGCACCGGACGACGACGCGCCGCATTTGCTCGTCGTCGACGACGACACCCGCATCCGCAATCTTCTCAAGCAGTATCTGACCGAAAACGGCTTTCGCGTCACCGTCGCCGGCAATGCCGGCGAAGCCAGGCGCAAGCTTGCCGGCCTCGACTTCGATCTTCTGATCCTCGACGTGATGATGCCCGGTGAAACGGGCGTCGACCTGACCAAGTCGCTGCGCGCCGAAAAGAACGTGCCGATCCTGATGCTGACAGCGCTGTCGGAAACCGACAGCCGCATCACCGGCCTCGAAGCCGGCGCCGACGACTATCTGCCGAAACCTTTCGATCCGCGCGAGCTGATCCTGCGCATCAACAACATCCTGCGCCGCGGCGGTCCGGCGACAACGCCGAAGGTCGAGCAACTGGTCTTCGGCCCTTACACGTTCCAGATAGCCAGGCGCGAATTGAAGCGCGGCGGCGAGGCGCTGAAGCTGACCGACCGCGAGCAGGAGATCCTGGCGATCTTCGCCGCGCGAGCAGGCGAGACGATCCCCCGCCACGAGCTTGTCGGCGACGATTCGGAAGTCGGCGAGCGCACCATCGACGTCCAGATCAACCGGCTGCGCCGCAAGATCGAGCGCGATCCGTCCAATCCGGTGTGGCTGCAGACCGTGCGCGGTATTGGGTATCGGCTCAGCGTGGAATAGAATGCCGCCTGCGGCCGGTCGAACGGTTGCGGGCAAGCGAAAAGAGCGAATGGCAACCACGGAACTGCAACAGCCGGGCAATAACGGCTTGAGCGCACGCGCCGCGCGCACGCTCAAGGCGGTGCCGCGTGCCTGGAACCGGTTCTGGCGCCTCGTTTCGCTGTATATGCCGAAGCGGCTCTATGCCCGCTCGCTGATCATCGTCATCGCGCCGATGATCCTGCTGCAATCGGTGGTCGCCTTCGTCTTCATGGAACGCCATTGGGCAACCGTGACGCAGCGTCTATCGCAGGCCACCGTACGCGACATCGCCGCCATCATCGACATGATCGAAACCTATCCGCACGACGCCGACTACGCCAACATCATCCGGATCGCCCAGGACCGCATGCAGTTGAAGGTCGACCTCTTGCCGCCCGACCCGCTGCCCGCGCCCGGGCCCAAACCCTTCTTCTCGATCCTCGACGATGTTCTCTCGGCCGAAATCACCCGCCAGATCAACCGCCCGTTCTGGATCGACACGGTCGGCAATTCCAACATCGTCGAGGTGCGCGTCCAGCTTGAGGGCAAGGTGCTGCGCGTCTTCGTGCGCCGCAGTCAGGCCTATGCCTCGAACACTCACATCTTCCTGATCTGGATGGTCGGCACCTCGCTGGTGCTGTTGATGATCGCCATCCCCTTCCTGCGCAACCAGATCCGGCCCATCCTGACGCTCGCCGAGGCGGCCGAAAGCTTCGGCAAGGGCCGGCCGATGCCGCGCGATTTCCGGCCGCGCGGCGCCGAGGAGGTTCGCCGCGCCGGCTTTGCCTTCATTCAGATGCGCGAGCGCATCGAACGCCAGATCGAGCAACGCACCGCCATGCTGACCGGCGTCAGCCATGACCTGCGAACCATTCTCACCCGCTTCAAGCTGCAACTGGCGTTGGCCGGCGGCAAGGCCGAGACCAAGGCGGCGCTCGACCAGGACATCGACGATATGCAGTCGATGCTCGAAGGCTACCTCGCCTTTGCCCGTGGCGAAGCTTCCGAGGATGCCGGGCGGTTCGATCTCGAGGCCTATTTCCAGAAGCTCGACGAGGAAGCCGGATTGCGCAAGCGCAAGCTGTCGACGACGCTAGTTGGCGACCGTGATGTGCATGTGCGGCCGAACGCCTTTGCCCGGCTGCTGTCCAACGTCATCGGCAACGCCTTCCGCTATGCCAGGACGGTGGAGGTCAACGCCAACCATGGCCGCGGCTCGCTGCTGGTCACCATCGACGACGATGGCCCTGGTATCCCGCTCGACAGGCGCGAAGACGTCTTCAAGCCCTTCGTGCGGCTCGACGAAGCTCGCAACCTCGATGCCAGCGGCACGGGGCTCGGCCTGTCGATTGCCCGCGATATCGCCCGCAGCCATGGCGGCGACATCACCCTCGACGACAGCCCGCTCGGCGGCCTGCGCGCCGTCATCAAGGTTCCGGCCTGATCGGGGCATGATCTCGAAAAATGGAAACCGGCTTTCTCGGACAAACGGAAACTGTTTATCGAGATATCATGCTTAGCTAGACGACTGCTTCATCCGCCCGTCATGAAACCATGGTGAAGAGCGCGCATGAAGCGCGCGACTTCACTTGATTCGGCCTTGCCGCCTCACTTCGATCCCGTGCCCGCCCGGGTGCGCTGGAGCGAAGCGAGAGCCGCAGGCTGGTCGCCGTTCCGGCATCGTCTCAAGGCAACCGTCGACCTTTCGAGCAAAGGGCCGCCATGCGCATATTGATGGTCACCGACGCCTGGCGCCCACAGGTCAATGGCGTCGTCCACACGTTGGAACGGCTGACCGAGACGCTGAAATCCTTCGATGTCGCGGTGGATTTCCTGACACCCAACATCTTTCGCACGTTGCCCTTGCCGACCTACCCCGACATCCGGCTGGCGCTGACCACGCCCGGCCATGTCGCGCGCCTGATCGAAGCCGGCAAGGCAGACCATATCCACCTCGTCACCGAGGGACCACTGGGCATCATGGCGCGACGCTATTGCCGCAATGCCGGCCGGCCGTTCACCACCAGCTATCACACCCGTTTTCCGGAATATCTCAGCGCCCGCCTGCCGGTGCCAGAAAGCTGGGCCTATCGCTGGCTGCGCGATTTCCACAATTCCGGCCAGGGCACGCTGGTCGCCACGCAGTCGCTCGCCGACGATCTTGCCTCGCGTGGCTTCAACAAGCTTCGCCCCTGGACACGTGGCGTCGACACCGGCCATTTCCGACCGGACAAGAAGAAGGATCTCGGCTTTCCCGGCCCGATCTTCCTTTGCGTCGGCCGTGTCGCCATCGAAAAGAACCTCTCGGCCTTTCTCGACCTCGATCTGCCCGGCAGCAAGGTGATCGTCGGCGAGGGTCCGGAACTGGCCAAGCTGAAGGCAAAATATCCGCAAGCGCATTTCCTTGGCCATCGTCCCAATGACGAACTGGCCGAGATCTACGCCTCGGCCGACGTCTTCGTCTTCCCCAGCCGCACCGACACGTTCGGCAATGTCATCATCGAGGCGCTGGCCAGCGGCACGCCGGTCGCCGCCTATCCGGTGACCGGTCCGATCGACATCGTCGGCGACGGCTTTGGCGGCGCGGTGTCGACCGACCTGCGCGAGGCAGCACTCGCCGCCCTCAACGTCGACCGCGCCGAGGCGCGCGAACGCGCCATGCGCTACAGCTGGAAAGCCTGCGCCGAACTGTTTCTCGACACGGTCGAGGAAGCGCTGGGCATGCCGCGGAAACTGGCTGCCTGAGAAGTATCGCGGCCTCAGGATGTGTCGAGATTCAGATCAGGCCGAGCTGAGAATGGCGGGCTCCGAGAGCCGTTTGGTGCGTGAGCACCGGAAGCGCTGGAGACCGCCGTTCGCAAGCCGGCCTCACCTGAATATCAGCACGCCCTAAAAAAGCCGCCCGCCATCCGGCACCCGGCGCTCGATGGCGCCGAGCACCACGGCACCCTCTTCGTCGGGAAAGCCGAGCGTCAGCACTTCCGACATGAACGGGCCTATCTGGCGTGGCGGGAAATTGACCACCGCGAACACCTGCCGGCCGATCAGCGTCTCGGGCGTATAGTATTTGGTGATCTGGGCCGAGGATTTCTTGATGCCGATGTCGGCGCCGAAATCGATCTTAAGCTTGAATGCCGGCTTGCGCGCTTCGGGAAACGGCTCGGCCTCGACGATCGTGCCGGCGCGAATGTCGACACGATCGAAGTCGGCAAAACTGATGTCGGGCTTGCGCTCGCTGCTCGAACTCATCTCTGTCTTGTCTGCCTTGCCGTCGCTCTAGAGCATGATCCCGAAAAGTGGACCCCAGTTTTCTCGGACAAACGGAAGCCGTTTGTCCAGAGATGATGCTCAAACAATGAGATAGAGCCCCATCCCGATTCCATCGGGGTGGAACGGGCTCTAGGCGTTGCCGTAGGTCTCGAACAGCACGCCAGCCAGCGCGTCCTTAGCCGAGGTTTCCGACCAGACGACGAACTGGAACGCCTGGAAATAGCATTCGCAGGCTTCCAGCGCCGACGACAGCAGCACCTCGACCTGCTGGCTCGACGGCTCGACACCGCCGGCCAGGAGCAGCGACTGGCGGAACATGATCGCGCCTTCCTGCTCCCAGAGGTCGAAATGGCCGAACAGCATCTGTTCGTTGATGAGCGACAGCAGCCGCATCACTTCCAGTGCGCGGGCCTCCGGCACCTTGATGTCGAAGGCGCAGGCCAGGTGCRGCGCCYCGAAATCCTCCATCCACGAGAAGGAGACGTGATAGTCGGTCCAGCTGCCGGCAACCGAGATCGAAATCTCGTCATCACCGGCCCGCTCAAAGGACCAGTCGTTGTTGTGGGCCACCTGCTCGATAACATCCACCGGATGGATTTCGCGGGAGAATTCGAGTTCGAGAAGTTCCATGGAATGCTTCCTGTCGTTCTGAGGAGCGCCGCCACACGCTCCGCGGGAGGGCACACACAACGAACAATCTTGTCTAGAACTCGGACGGCCAGGACTTCTCGACGCAAAGACCCCCAGACCGGACCCCACCGCCCGGCCACATGACCCTGCTCCGAATCATGCAACAAATTCAGTCTATTGATCGGGAGTCGCGTGAACAGCCCAATTTTTCGCACTGCGTCATTCGCATGTGGAAAGCCGCTGTCACAAAGATTCATGCAACGCCGTTAAGCGATTCACGGCAAAGCGCTTTTCAGGATCGGGCTATGTGGAAAAGTTTAATGATTATTTTTTTGCGCGGGGCTTTGCCGCCGCCGCCGGTGCGGCCTGTCCGCTCAATTCGGCAAGCTTGGCCTCGAGCGCCTCGATACGCTCTGCAAGGCGGGTGTTTTCTTCCCGGGCCTTGGCGGCCATCTCGCGCGCCGCCTCGAACTCTTCGCGCTGCACCACATCCATGGTGTTGAGGATGCGTTCGGCCTGGCCCTTGAAGGCGGTCTCGACCTCGCGGCGCACGCCTTGGGCGGCCCCTGCGGCATCGGTCATCAGCTTGGCGAATTCATCGAGAATGCGGTTCGGTCCGGTCGACATGGCAAATCCTCGCTTGCTCGAATTGACGTAGTGGTGCTGCGCGCGGAATGCAAGAACGTTGAGGCCTGGTGAGGCATCAAGTCGGACACACCTTATCCAAAATTACTGGCAAGCCCGATCAATAACTATTATTATTCCAATGGTTTTGCAGGAGTACCGTCATGGCCATTAGCGCAGACTTGGGCAACCGTCTCGAAGAGATCGTGAACCAGCTTGTCAGCACCGGTCGCTACAATTCGAAGAGTGAAGTGCTGCGTGAGGGTGTTCGCCTCGTCGAAGAGCGGGAGAAGCGCCTTGCCGCCCTCGACGCAGCCCTCGCCAAAGGCATTTCGGATGCCGATGCCGGACGGATAAAGCCGGCCGACGAAGTGCTTGATCGACTGGAGGCCAAATACAGGGCAATGGTAGAGAAGAGCAAGTGAAACGGCTGGTCTTCACCAGCCAGGCTGAGGCAGACCTTGAAGCCATTGGCGACCACATCGCACTCGACAACCCGTTTCGTGCCATAACATTCATTCAAGAATTGCGCCGCGATTGCATGGAATTGCGCGCAATGCCGGAGCGATATCCACTTCTTGAGCCCCATCGATCCACAGGCATTCGTCGGCGCGTCCATGGCAACTATCTGATTTTCTATCGCGTCGGCTCAGACACAGTAGAGATACTGCATATCCTGCACGGCGCGATGGACCTTGGGGCGATCCTGTTCCCAGATAATTGACGACGTCCGCCTTGCCTTGACCCTGCCAAAACCCTGCCGCATGGTCCGCGCCCAAATACGATCGCAACCGAGAGTTCCCTGTTGAACGACAATTTCCTGCTGCCGCTGGCCTCCCTGCCCTTCCCCAACATCAACCCGATCCTCATCCAGATCGGGCCGCTGGCGGTACATTGGTACGGCGTCGGCTACATCGTCGGCATCCTGTTCGCCTGGTGGTACGCCAAGCGGCTCGCCGCCAATGCGAGGCTGTGGCCGAACGGCGTCCTGCCGATGAAGCCGGAGGACCTCGACGACTTCATCGTCTGGGCGGCCATCGGCGTCGTGCTGGGCGGCCGCACCGGCTACGTGCTGTTCTACGACCTGCCGCGCTACATCGCCCACCCGCTCGACATCTTCGCGGTCTGGCAGGGCGGCATGTCGTTCCATGGCGGCCTGCTCGGCGTCATCCTCGCCATGACGCTGTTTTCCATCAAGCGCGGCATCCGCACCTGGTCGCTGTTCGACGTGGTGGCGGCCGGCGTGCCGGTCGGCCTTGGCCTGGTGCGCGTCGCCAATTTCATCAATGCGGAGCTCTGGGGACGGGCGACCGACGTTCCATGGGGCGTTGTCTTTTGCAACGACCGAATTCAGCAGGCGCTGGCAGTTTGTCCAGCTGGCTTGGATCCACGCCATCCGAGTCAGCTCTACGAAGCCCTTCTCGAAGGTCTGGTGCTGTTCCTCGTCCTGCGCATCCTCACCCATTCGCGCCTCAAGCTGAAGACGCCGCGCTTCGTCGGCGGCGCCTTCATCTGCGGCTACGGCCTGTCGCGCATCTTCGTCGAATTCTTCCGCGAGCCCGACCAGCAGCTCGGCTATCTCCTTGGCACCAACTGGCTGACCATGGGCATGATCCTGTCGTCGCCGATGGTGCTGGTCGGCATCTGGGCGATGGTTACCGCCAAGTCGGTGCCACAACCGCAGCCGGCATGACACGGCTGAAGACCCGCATCGTCGGCCTTATCGAGGCGTCGGGGCCGCTTCCCGTCAACGAATACATGGCGATGTGCCTGTTCGACCCCGTGGACGGCTACTACACGACGCGCGAACCCTTTGGCGCGGCCGGCGACTTCGTCACCGCGCCGGAGATCAGCCAGATGTTCGGCGAACTCGTTGCCATCTGGCTCTACCAGGCCTGGCTTGCCAGCGGCCGGCCGCTGCCGGTCACCATCGCCGAGATCGGTCCTGGCCGCGGCACGCTGATGAAGGACATGCTGCGCACGCTGTCGCGACTTGATCCTGATCTGGCCAAAGGAGCCGGCTTTGCGATGATCGAAACCAGCCCACGCCTGACAGAGGTCCAGAAACAGACGCTTGGCACGACGCCGTCCGCGATCGATTGGCACGAAACCATCGACACGCTGCCGCAACAGCCGCTGTTCATCGTCGGCAACGAATTGTTCGATGCCGTGCCCATCCGCCAGTTCGTCCGCGCCGGCGCCGGCTGGCGCGAACGCGTGGTCGGTCTGGACGAGACCAGTGAGCTGCGCTTCTTCGCCGGCGCCGGCTCGGTCGACCCGACGCTGCTGCCTGACGACGCCACCGACGCGCCGCAAGGCGCGATCGTCGAGGTCGCGCCGGCACGCGCGGCCCTGATGGCGACCATTGCCGAACGCATAATTACGCATGGCGGAGCCGGCCTGTTCGTGGACTATGGCCACCTCCGGCCAGGTGTCGGCGACACGCTGCAGGCTCTGCGCAGGCACGATCACGAAGATGTGCTGGCCAATCCCGGCGAGGCCGACCTGACGACCCATGTCGATTTCGCCGCTCTTGCCGCAACCGTCCGCGCGCATGGGCTCGACGCCCATCTGTCGACGCAAGGCGGCTTCCTGCTCGGCATGGGCATTCTCGAGCGTGCCGGCCGGCTCGGCGCCGATGCCGACCAGACGGCGCGCGACAAGATCGCCGACGACGTCGAACGCCTCGCCGGCGCGCAAGCCATGGGCGAGCTGTTCAAGGTGCTTGCCGTGCTGCCGCGCGACATGGCCGTCCGGCCCTTTGCCACGGCGGATTGACTTTTCACTGCCGCCTCTCCCAATCTCCCGTCCGGCAAACAGCGTTCGAACCGCCAGCCGAACTCTGCCCCGCCTTCTTGTCGAAAAGCACTTCTCCTTGACGAAACCGCCCACACGGACAACAACGCCCGCATGCTGAATCAGACCAAACCGGATCCCGTTCGGTCGGCCCTGCTGGACAAGGCGCAGGCGCATGGCATCCGCCACGGCTATTTCACCCGCGTCGGCGGTGTTTCCAGCGGCATCTACCAGGGCCTCAACATCGGCACCGGATCGAATGACGACCAGGCGCTGGTCGCCGAGAACCGCAGCCGTGTCGCCGCCTGGATGGGCGTGCCGGCGAGCCATCTGCTGACTGCCTGGCAGGTCCATTCGCCCGATGTCATCATCGTGCGCGAGCCCTTTGCCGGCGAGCGGCCCAAGGCCGACGCCATCGTCACCGACCGGCCGGGCATTGCCATCGGTGCCTCGACCGCCGATTGCGGCCCGGTGCTGTTCGCCGATGCGCGGGCGCGCATCATCGGCGCCGCGCATGCCGGCTGGAAAGGCGCCTTCACCGGCGTGCTGGAAAACACCATCCTCGCCATGGAAAGCCTCGGCGCCAGCCGCGAAAACATCGTTGCCGTGCTCGGCCCTTCGATCGGCCCTGAAAACTATGAGGTCGGGCCGGAATTCGTCGCCCGTTTCGTCGAGGCCGACGCTGAGACCATCCGCTATTTCGTGCCCTCCGCCAACGCCGGCCATGCGATGTTCGACCTCAATCGCTACACGGTCGACCGGCTGGCTAAGGCCGGCGTGACGGCCGAGGGCCTCGGCCGCTGCACTTATGCCGAGGAAGATCTGTTTTACTCCTACCGGCGCACCACGCACCGCAAGGAGCCCGATTACGGCCGGCAGGTTTCGGCAATCGTTTTGGAGAAGCAATAATGGCGCTGCATTTTGAACGTTCGGAATTTGATGCGCGGCGCGACCGGCTGATGATCGAGATGGCCGAGAAGAAGCTCGACGCTATCCTGCTGTTCGCGCAGGAAAGCATGTACTGGCTGACCGGCTACGACACGTTCGGCTTCTGCTTCTTCCAGTGCCTGGTGGTCAAGGCCGATGGTTCGATGGTGCTGTTGACCCGGTCGGCCGACCTGCGCCAGGCGCGCCAGACCTCGATCATCGACAACATCGTCTTGTGGACCGATCGCAACGGCGCCAATCCGGCGGTCGACCTGCGCAATCTGCTCAACGAGCTCGACCTGCTCGGCGCCCGCATCGGCGTCGAATACGACACCCACGGGCTGACCGCCTACAATGGCCGGCGACTGGACGAACAGCTACAGACCTTTGGCCAGATCGCCGACGCGTCCGGCATCGTCGGCCGGCTGCGCCTGTTCAAGAGCCCGGCCGAAATCGCCAAGGCCGAGAAGGCCGCCAACCTTTCCGACGACGCGCTCGACGCAGCCTTGCCGCTGATCAAGCAGGGCGGCGACGAAGCGCTGATCCTGGCAGCCATGCAGGGGGCGATCTTTGCCGGTGGCGGCGACTATCCGGCCAACGAGTTCATCATCGGCTCCGGCGTCGATGCGCTGCTGTGCCGCTACAAGTCCGGCCGCCGCAAGCTCACCAAGAACGACCAGCTGACGCTCGAATGGGCCGGCGTCTTCAACCACTACCATGCGCCGATGATGCGCACGGTGCTCACCGGCAAGGTCTCGAAGCGCCATCAGGAGCTGTTCGACGCCGCCCGCGCAGCACTTCTGGCCGTCGAGAAGGCGATGACGCCTGGCAACAGCTTCGGCGACGTGTTCGACGCCCACGCCCGCACCATGGAGGCGCACGGCCTGACCAAGCACCGGCTGAACGCCTGCGGCTATTCGGTCGGCGCCCGCTTCACACCGTCCTGGATGGACATGCCGATGTTCTACCAGGGCAACCCCGAGCCGATCGCGCCGAACATGACGCTGTTCGCCCACATGATCATCATGGATTCCGACACCGAGACGGCGATGACGCTTGGCCGCACCTACCTGACCACCGAATCCCAGCCGAAGCCGCTGTCCCGCCATGATCTCGACTTGATCGTACAGTGAATCCACAATGGGAGGCGTGCTTCGCCAAGGAGTTAGAAGGCAAATGAGACGATCGCATGTGACGACCGTGTCATTGCTTGTGGCATTGGCTCTTGCCGCCTGCACCAACGCAAAGGACGTTCTCGAACCGTCAGCCATCACCCCGCCGGCGACCTCGACGCCGTCGACGCCCGGCGCCGACCCCGCCACCGCCATTGCGGGCAATCCCGCAACCACCACCACGCCGGTCACACCAGCCCAAAGTGCTGCCATCCTGTCGAAGACCCGCCTGCAGATCGCGCCGATCGTCGGTGCTTCGGTGGAGGCCGCCACGCCGCTGACGGCGGAATTGCAGACGCGCGCCAGGCAACGTGGCATCACGCTTGCCGGCAGCACCGACCAGACCGCGACCCATGTGCTGAAGGGTTATTTCTCGGCGATATCGGAAGGCAAGGACACCACCGTCATCTATGTCTGGGACGTCTACGACCCGGCCGGCAACCGGCTGCACCGCATCAACGGCCAGCAGAAGGCAGCTTCGACAAAATCCGGCGACAGCGGGGGCGGCGATAGCTGGAAAGGGGTCTCACCGGCGACTATGCAGGCAATCGCCGACCAGACCATCGACCAGTTCGCGGCCTGGCTCGGCGGCAAGGCGGGCTGAGGTGTTGCCCGCTGGCGATGGCGCGAGGCTTTCTTGAGATTAGCCGGCGGATTCCCGATCTCGGCGCTTGCAATACCGGCGCGGGCCGCTAAAAGCCCGGTTAAAAGGTGCAGGAGAGTCTGTCTGATCTCTCCATCCTCCACCAGGAACGGTGTATGAAACTCTTCGCGGGCAATTCCAACAGGGTGCTGGCCGAAGCGGTCGCCCGCTATCTCAACATCCCGCTGGGCAAGGCCAGTGTCAGGCGCTTCGCCGACCAGGAAATCTTCGTCGAAATCCAGGAAAATGTGCGCGGCGAGGATGTCTTCATCCTGCAGTCGACCTCGTTCCCGACCAATGATCACCTGATGGAACTGCTCATCATGATCGATGCCTTCATGCGCTCATCGGCCAAGCGCATCACGGCGGTGATTCCCTATTTCGGCTACGCCAGGCAGGATCGCCGCGCCTCCGGCCGTACGCCGATCTCGGCCAAGCTGGTCGCCAACATGATCACCCGCGCCGGCGTCGACCGTGTTCTGACGCTCGACCTGCATGCCGGCCAGATCCAGGGCTTTTTCGACATCCCGACCGACAATCTGTTTTCGGTGCCGGTCATGGCCCGCGACGTGAAG
Source organism: Mesorhizobium sp. P5_C1 (assembly GCF_054049815.1). Lineage (NCBI taxonomy): Bacteria > Pseudomonadati > Pseudomonadota > Alphaproteobacteria > Hyphomicrobiales > Phyllobacteriaceae > Mesorhizobium > Mesorhizobium sp. P5_C1. Next base: position 11,936 of record NZ_JBFULQ010000076.1, read on the forward strand.
GCGAAGTACAAGCAGCTCGGCAATGTCGTGGTGGTGTCGCCCGATATCGGCGGCGTGGTGCGCGCCCGTGCGCTGGCCAAGCGCTTCGACGCGCAGCTGGCCATCGTCGACAAGCGCCGCGAACGTCCGGGCGAATCGGAAGTGATGAACATCATCGGCGCCGTTGCCGGCAAGGATTGCCTGCTGATCGACGACATCGTCGATTCCGGCGGCACGCTGTGCAATGCCGCCGATGCGCTGCTGGCCAACGGCGCCACCAGCGTCACCGCCTACATCACCCACGGTGTCCTGTCGGGCGGCGCCGTCGCCCGCATCAGCGGCTCGAAGCTGCAGGAACTGGTGATCACCGATTCCATCCAGCCGACGCAAGGCGTGCTCGACGCTCCCAACATCCGCGTCATCTCGATCGCCGACCTGATGGGTGAAGCCATCTCGCGCACGGCGACCGAGGAATCGGTGTCGAGCCTGTTCGACTAGGCCTGTCTCGAAACAGCTTCAAACCTCGAAATAACTCGGGCCTTCGAGGTCGGTAATCAACCCCGGCTGCGTCGGCTGCCATCCCAGCGCCTGCCTGGTCTGTTCGCTGGAAGCAGGCCAATCCATGCCGAAGAAGTGGCCGAGGAAGCCGAAATGGTCGGCTGCTTCCTCGTGGGTTTTGGAGACCACCGGCAGATTCAGCCGGCGGCCGATGATCTCGGCGATCTCCCGTGTCGGCACACCCTGATCGGCAACGCCGTGGTACCTGGCTCCTCCGGCCCCCTTCTCGAGCGCCAGCCTGAAGAGGGTGGCTGCATCGAGCCGGTGCACTGCAGGCCAGCGGTTCGCCCCATCGCCAAGATAGGCCGAAACGCCTTTTTGACGCGCGATCGCGATCAGCATCGGAACGAAGCCATGATCGCCGTCGCCGTGGACCGAGGGCGAAAGACGCACGGTCGAGGCGCGCACTCCGCGTGCCGCAAGCGTTTCGGCCGTCACTTCCGAAGCACGGGAATAGGAAGCGGATGGAGGAACAGGCGCGTCGTTCTCACTCGCCACGTGACCGGCCGGCGTCAGCAGCGCCAGTCCGGAGGTGACAAGCAAGGGCCGCTCTGAGCCTTCGAGTTCCGCCCCGAGCGTCTCGATGGCGCGCCGGTCCGCCTCGCAATTCGCCGCGAATTTCGAGAAGTCATGGTTGAAGGCGGTGTGGATGACGCCATCCGAAAGGGCCGCTCCACTGCGCAGGCTCTCCAGGTCCTCGATATCGCCACGATGCGCCTCGGCGCCCGCAGCGATAACCGACCTAGCGCCTGGATCCGAGCGGGCGAGGCCAAGCACCTGATGGCCCGCTCCAACGAGCTCCCGCACAACCGCTGAACCGACAAAACCGGTGGCACCGGTGACAAATACACGCATCGCGATTTCTCCTTTGTTTGCTCAAGGGCCGTATGGACAGCCCGTTGCCGATGGAGATACGGGATTGAGAAAATACGATCTATGCTGTAAAGTCCGTATTATCTTTGCAATCGTCCGGAATGCTTATGGATCCGCTCTCAGACGTGCTGTCGCTGCTGAAGCCGCGCAATTACCTGTCCGCCGGGCTGGAGGCCGGTGGCGACTGGTCGATCCAGTTCCCAGACCAGCAGGCAGCCATCAAATGCGGTGCCGTGGTGTCGGGCCGATGCTGGCTGTCCGTGGACAGCGTCGCGGATGCGGTGCGGCTGGAGACGGGTGACTGTTTCCTACTGCCGCGCGGGCGTCCTTTCCGCCTTGCCAGCGACATGGAGCTGCCATCGGTCGATGCCCGCACCATCTTTTCCCCCGCCCGCACCGGTGGCATCACCTTGCATAATGGCGGCGGCGATTTCCTTCTCGTCAGCAGCCGCTTTGCCCTATCCGGGAACCATGCCGGCATCCTGTTGCGGATGCTGCCGCCGATCGTCCACATCCGCAGCGACTCCGATCATTCGGCGCTGCGCTGGCCGGTGGAGCGGATGATGCAGGAATTGCGCGAGCGGCGGCCGGGTGGCTTTCTCATCGTCGAGCATCTGGCCCACATGATCCTGATCGAGGCCTTGCGCCTGCATATGGCCGAGGGCTTGAGGGGCGGCGTCGGCTGGCTGTTTGCGCTGGCCGACAAACAGATCAGCGCGGCGATCGGCGCCATGCATGAAGACCCGGCGCATGGCTGGACACTGCAGGCGCTGGCCGAGCGCGCCGGCATGTCGCGGTCGACCTTTGCGCTGAAATTCAAGGCGATGGTCGGCGCTTCCCCCATGGACTACCTGACGCGCTGGCGCATGCTCTTGGCCGGCGACAGGCTGGCGAGTTCCAGCGATCCTGTTTCCGTCATTGCACTGTCGCTCGGCTACGAATCGGAAAGCGCCTTCAGCACCGCCTTCAAGCGGGTGATGGGCTGTTCGCCGCGCCAACACAGCCGTGGCCGGCCACCGACTTCCGCCCCGCATGGCGAAGAGATCATCCGCACCAGCCTGCCCGAGCCGGTCGCGGGCTGAAGGGCCGCGCATAACGCCGAGATCATGGACTTTCCAATCGAAGCGCAGCGCTTGGCCGACGTATGCCTTCGCCGCTGTCACGCGCACCGCGCATGTAGCCGCGCGGCGACGCGCCCAGCATGCGCTTGAACATGGTGATGAAGGCCGGCACGCTGTCATAGCCGAGATCGAGTGCCACCCTGGTGATTGGTTCCCCATCGGCCAGCCGTGGCAGTGCTGCGAACAGGCAGGCCTGCTGCCGCCACGTCGACAGCGACAGGCCGGTCTGACGCTGGAAGGCGCGGGTGAAGGAACGGCGGCTCATGCCGGCGGCGTCAGCCCATTCGTCGATCGTCGCATGCGGCGAAGGGGCCGCCACGAAGCGCCGGCAGAGTGCCGCCAGCCTGGGATCGGACGGGAACGGCAGGCCGAGCGGCCGTTCCGGCAGGGTCGGGATTTCATGCAGCAGGAGATTCATGATCAGCCCGCCACGGCCTTCCAGCACGCCGCCCTGCGGCAGCTTCTCGGACTCCACGATCAGGCTGTGCATCAGGTCGGTGACACCGACCACACGCAAGCCTTCCGGCAGCCCCGGAATAGCCTGGGGCATGACATAAACCGAACGCATCGAGACATCGCCCAGCATCTCGACCGAATGCTCGGTGCCGGCCGGAATCCACATCGCGTGATCGGGCGGCACCATCCAGCGCCCATGCCGCGTCGTCACCAGCACGACGCCGACCAGCGCGTGCAGCAGCTGGTTACGGCTGTGGCGATGTTGCGGCACATGGTAGCCGTCGGGATATTCGGTCGGCAGCGCCACCGCCGGCCCGACTGCTTGCTCCAGCCACAGCCAGCGGCGCTCGTGCAATTGCTCGAGGTTGGCATTGCCCGCGTGAAAGATTTCCCTGCCGTGCGGCATTGGGTATGGCCCACTTGCGAAACTATTGGACCAAACCACGAAAGAAGTCGCGCCGCAAGCAGCTTATAAGGCAACCGTCCTAAGGCGGTCTGCAGGAGCGTCCGCCAGAACTGCCTGCGGGCGTGCCCGCCAAAAAGACCACGGAGCCTACCTTGACCGATACAACAGCCGCCAGCGTCGCGCCACCAGCGACCGTCAGTCACGCTTCAGCCCAGGCAACGGCCTTCACCGTCATCCTGGCGGTAAGCTTCTGCCACTGCATCAACGACATCATGCAGTCGCTGCTATCGGCCATCTATCCCTTGCTGAAAGAGAATTACGGCCTCGACTTCTGGCAGATCGGCCTCCTGACCTTCACCTTCCAGGTGACCGCATCGCTGCTGCAGCCAGTGATTGGCATGGTCACCGACAAGCGGCCGATGCCCTATTCGCTGCCCTATGGCATGGCGTCGTCGTTGATCGGCCTGGTCGTGCTCGCCTATGCCGGGCACTATTCTCTGCTGCTGATCGGCGCCTCGCTGATCGGCATCGGCTCGGCGATCTTCCATCCGGAATCCTCGCGCATCGCCCGCTTCGCGTCCGGCGGCCGCTTCGGCCTCGCGCAGTCGCTGTTCCAGGTCGGCGGCAATTTCGGCCAGTCGATGGGACCGCTGCTGGCTGCCTTCATCGTCGTGCCGTTCGGCCAGACCAGCATCTCATGGTTCGCCGTCGGCTCGCTGATCGGCATCATCGTGCTGTGGCAGGTCGGCGGCTGGTACAGCCGCCTGCGTGCCGCACAGGGCAACCGCAAGACGGCAACCTTCGTCTCGCCTTTCCCGCGCCGCAAGGTGATGAATGCATTGATCGTGCTGACCCTGCTGGTGTTGAGCAAGAACGCCTACATCGCCAGCCTCGCCAGCTACTACACCTTCTATTCCATCCATAAATTCGGCGTTTCCGTGCAGATGTCGCAGGTCATGCTGTTCCTGTTCCTCGGCTCCTCGGCACTCGGCATCCTGCTTGGCGGCCCGTTCGGCGACCGCTACGGGCAGAAGGCGATGATCTGGTTCTCGATCGTCGGCGTGCTGCCYTTCACGCTGGCCCTGCCCTACGCCAACCTCGAATGGACGATGGTGCTGACGGTGCTGATCGGCCTGATCCTGTCGTCGGCCTTCTCCAACATCGTCGTCTTTGCGCAGGAGCTGGTGCCGGGACGTGTCGGCATGATTGCCGGCATCTTCTTCGGCTTCGCCTTCGGCATGGGCGGCATCGCGGCCGCCGTGCTTGGCGTTGTCGCCGACATGAAGGGCATCGAGTTCGTCTTCCAGATCTGCTCGTATCTGCCACTGCTCGGCCTGCTGACGGTGTTCCTGCCGAACATGCGGGAAGCCAGGAAGGCGGAGGCGGCGATCAGCTGATATCAGCCAGTCTTCAGGATTTTGACGTGAGGGCGTGGCAGCTGCCACGCCCTCAATGATTCTTTCGTCATTCGCGGGATATAGGCCTGTTGTTGTTCGAAACACGTGCAACAAATGGCGCCGACGGCAAGGCTGGGTCAGCGGACGCTTTCACGTTGAAAGTAAAGTACCGGGCTCGGCGCGACTGATCAGTGCGCAGCGCTCCGCGTCAGGAAAGGCAATCTGTTATGTCCAGGCTTAAAGACAAGGTCGCGCTGATTACGGGTGGCACCAGCGGCATCGGCCTGGTGACGGCGCAACGTTTCATTGAGGAAGGCGCGCGCGTCGCCATTACCGGCACCAATGCGGGCCGTCTCGAGGAGGCGCGCAACATCTTGGGCAGCGATGTGCTTGTCATCGCCTCCGACGCCGGAGATGCCGCCGCCCAAAGCGACATTGCCGGGCGGATCGGCGAAACCTTCGGCAAGCTCGACGCTCTCTTCCTCAACGCCGGCATCGCCGATCTGCGGCCGCTTGGCGACTGGACCGAGGCAGCGTTCGACAGGAGCATCAATGTCGACCTCAAGGGACCGTACTTCCTGGTCAAGGCGCTCGTTCCCCTGTTTTCGAACCCGTCATCGATCATCCTCAGCGGCTCGGTCAACGCGCATATGGGAATGGCAGGAACGCATGTCTATTCGCTGGCCAAGGCTGGCATGATTTCGCTGGCGCGGACGCTGTCGGGCGAACTGATAGGGCGCGGCATTCGCGCCAATGTAATCAGCCCGGGCCCGATCGACACGCCGCTCAATGACAAACTTGGGTTGGATCCGGCAGCGGCGAAGGCCCGTGCGAAAGCGGTGGTCGGCCTGGTCCCCGCGGGCCGTTTCGGAACCGCCGAGGAAATTGCCAATGCGGTGGTGTTTCTGGCTTCGGACGAATGCCCGTTCATGGTCGGTGCGGAAATGCTGATCGACGGCGGCTTGAGCATCGCCTGAGATCGGCAGGGCCTTAGCACCCGCCAGATGGCGGGTGCTTTTGTCTGTGACGTCGAAATATCCTACGCCTTGAAGAAGGCCAGCAGGTCGGCGTTGATGATGTCGGCATGGGTCGTGGCCATRCCATGCGGGAAGCCCTTGTAGACCTTGAGCTCGCCCTTCTTCAGCAGCTTGATGCTCAGCAGTGCCGAGTCGGCGATTGGGACGATCTGGTCGTCGTCACCGTGCATGACC
>NZ_JBFULQ010000077.1:0-17781 GCF_054049815.1 Mesorhizobium sp. P5_C1
GCCGGTCGCTGGGGGTTGGTGTGATTGATCTCGCACTCTGGCTTGCTCCGCTCGACGGTGAAAATCCGTCCGGGGAGGATTTGCGCAACGACCCGGCTTTTCATGAGCTGGAGCGCCTGACGGAAGCCCAGACCAAGGTCGTCCACGACGGCAACAACAAGGCCACCTCGCAAAGCACAATTCCAGTTGACTGGTCGGCGGTACTCGCCAAGGCGGAGGAATTGCGCGCGCATGGCCGGGACCTGCGACTGCTCGTCATCGTCACGCGCGCGCTGGCCAATGAAGAGGGGCTGGCCGGCCTCGCGCAGGGCCTGACCCTCATTGCGCAGACTTTCGATCAGTATTGGGAAACCATGCATCCGGCACTGCGGCCAGGCACTTCGCCACGCGATGCCGCCTTGCGCCGGATCAACGCGCTGCTCGACCTGCAGAATGGTCAGGACGGGCTGTTGGCGAACCTGCGGCAAATGACGTTCTTTGCGCCGCGCGCTATCGGCCCGATTCAGGGCATAGACCTGGAAAAGGGTGCGCTCGACGACCGCGTCATGCTCCAGGAAGCCGCCTCGGGGTTGAATGCCGCAGAAAAGGCGGCACTGGTCGGCGCGCACGGGCAACTCTTGAACCGGGTGCGTGCCGGATGCGCGGCACAGATGGATCAAGCCAACGCAGAGATGGTCTTGCTCATCGCCGACACCCGGGCAGCGATGGCGGCCCTCGACGCGGTCGAGACCGCCCTCAACGCTCGTCTCGATGGCGGCGGCGCTCCGGTTCCGGAATTAAAGCGGTTTCTGCAGCGTTTGCTGACGACCCTCGAACGGAACTCGGCTGCCGGCGCCGTTGCCAATGGCGCGGCCAAGCCACCCCCGCCGGCAGAACCGGCAACGCCTGCCCGAAACGGTCATGGAGCCGATGCGATGGCAAGTATGGCAAGCTACGCGGACTCGAGCACGGGGCTTCCCGACCGGATTTCCTCGCGTGRCGACGTGGTGAAATGCCTCGACCTCGTCGTCGCCTTCTACGACCGCACCGAGCCGTCGAGCCCGATCCCGCACCTGGCTCGGCGTGTGCGCCGGATGGTGCACATGGATTTCGTTGAACTTATGGAAGATCTCGCCCCGTCGGGGCTGAAGGAATTCCGGCTCCTTGCCGGCGTTCCCGATGCCAAGAAGGCGGCTCAGAAGGATGAAAGGTAACAACACATGCCAGCCGAAAGCAAAGCGAAGGTCATCGAACGAAATCGCGCGCCGCGGGTGCAGATCGCCTACGATGTAGAAACCTATGGCAGCCCGACGACGATCGAACTGCCGTTCGTCATGGGCGTGATGGCCGATCTTTCCGGAGCTTCGCAAACCAAGGAAGCGTCAAAGTCGGTGCTGGACCGCTCCTTTGTCGAGACCGACGCGAACCGCTTCCCCAAGTTCATGGAGGCGCTCGGTCCCCGCGTCAAAGCCCGGGTGAAGAACACGCTGCCGCAGGCCGAAGGCCAGGAGCGTGACGAGGAACTGGCGCTCGACCTCACCTTCACCAAAATGGGCGATTTCGCCCCGGACAAGATCGCCGCGCAAGTTCCGCAACTGGCCGAGATCCTCAAGATGCGTCGTCAGCTCGAGGAATTGCTGGGCTTCATGGATGGCCGCGTCGACGCCGAAAAGCRCATCGCGCAGCTTCTGAACAACGAGCCGCTTCTTGGCAAGATCGCCAGTCAGGCGCTGACCGACGACGACAAGGCAGGGGAGTAGATCATGGCCGAACAGCAAAAGACCGCCGCCGTCGCCGCCGAGGCCGAAGCCATAGACCTTGGAGAATTCAGCGGGCTCCTCGAGAAGGATTTCAAGGTCAAGAAGGACGACAGCGAGAAGCTGCAGCAGCTCGTGCGCAATCTGGCGCTGGCGGCGCAGTCCCGTTCCGACACCACGACCATCTCGTCCAATGCGATCAAGTCGATCAAGTCGCTGATCGCGGGCATCGACAAGATGCTGACCACGCAGGTCAACGAGATCCTGCATGCGCCGGAAGTGCGCGAAATGGAAGGCACATGGCGCGGCCTCTGGTATCTCGTCAACAACACCGAGACGGATCAGAAGCTGAAGATCCGGGTGATGAACATTTCCAAGGAGCAGCTGGCCGACACGCTCGAAGACTTTGAAGGCCAGATGTGGGACCAGAGCCCGATCTTCAAGAAAGTCTATACAGACGAGTATTCGATGCTCGGCGGCGAGCCGATCGGCTGCGTGGTCGGCGCCTACGAATTCTCCAACCACCCGCGCGACGTCGGTCTGCTGCGCAACATCTCCGGCATCTGCGCATCGGCGCATACGCCGTTCATCGCAGCCGCCTCGCCGCGCCTGTTCCGCATGGACAGCTGGCAGGAATTGCCGAACCCGCAAGACCTGCAGCAGATCGTCTCCAACCCGGCCTATGCGTCGTGGCAGTCGCTGCGCGAGAGCGAGGACGCTCGCTACATCGGCCTGACCATGCCCCGGGTCCTGGCCCGGCTGCCCTACGGCACCGATACCGTTCCGGTGAAGGGCTTCACCTTCGAGGAAGAGGTGCAGGGCGACCACAACAAATATGTCTGGATGAATGCCGCCTTCCCGATGGGCGTCAACATCAACCGCAGCCACAAGCTGTTTGGCTGGGGCACGCAGATCCGTGGCGTCGAGAACGGCGGCACGGTGCTGAACCTGCCGGTGCATAGCTTCCCGACCGATGACGGGTCGATCGCGATGAAATGCCCGACCGAAGTCGCCATCGACGACCGACGCGAGGCCGAACTGGCCAAGCTCGGCCTGATGCCGATCCTGCACCGGAAGAACACCGATCTCGCGGCCTTCATCGGCGCGCACTCGCTGCAGGACGACGAGACGCGAGCGGGACGACTGGTCGACCCGGACGCACAGTCGAACGAGCGGCTGAGCGCCAACCTGCCCTATCTCTTCCCGGTCTCGCGCTTTGCGCACTACCTCAAGGCCATTGCGCGCGACAAGGTCGGCTCGTTCAAGGAGCGCTCCGACATGCAGATCTGGTTGACCGAGTGGATCAACCGGTACGTGCTGGCCAACCCGGCCTTTGCCGACGACAAGGCGCGCGCCAAGCGCCCGCTTGCCGCCGCCGAGGTTCAGGTGGACAGTGTGGAGGGGCGTCCTGGCTATTACGCTGCCCGCTTCTATCTGCGCCCACATTACCAGCTGGAGGGCATCAATGCCTCGCTCCGACTGGTGTCGGAACTACCGTCCGTGAAGACTTGATTTGCAGCAACCAGACCTTGTTTTTGTTTGAAAGCGGTGGAGAAAGACAATGCCAGTGAAGATTGATGGTTTTCTGAAGGTTCCGGATATCAAAGGCCCGAGCACCCGCGACGGCCACGATGACGAGATCGAAATCCATGGCGTCGACTACAAGATGGTCGCACCTTATGATCCGAATTCGCTCTCACGCCGTGGCCGCGTGTCCATGGGCATGATCAAATTCATCAAGCATTACGACAAATCCTCGCCCTACCTGAAGAAGGCTTTGTTCGAGAACAAGGCCCTGGACGAGGTGGTGTTCTCGGCACGGCGGACCATCGATGGCGAGACCAAGGATTACCTGGTGGTCACCCTCACCGACGCCTCGATCATGGAATACGACATGTCGCAGGCGCCGGACGAGGAAGACCTGATCCAGGAAGAGGTCAGCTTCGCCTACAAGAAGATCAAGTTCGTCTATGACGGCAATGATGAAGCCGAAATGGATGTCTATGTCGGCAAGTGAGGTTCGGCGACCCGGCGCGGGCAAGCAGCAGACTACCGGCAGCTTGCGGGCAAAAAGCGAGGCCGTCCAGCCTTCACTTTGGGATCGCCTCGTCAATGACCTGCCGGGCCTGACTTCGGAGATAGACGGGCTGCGCCATGTCTTGCTCGACGAGCTTGGCGCGGACCGTCTCGACACACTCGTCACCGGCAGTGCGCGGACCATAGACGCCGATGCAGAGCTGACACCCGATCAAAAACGGCGTCTGCATCGACTGGCCTTTCAGACCCAGCACCGCGTCGAGATCGAAAGCCGCGGCGTGGTGGTTTCGGCTCGCGTGCTCAGGGAAGCGGTACGGCGTGACATCGAGGCGCTCTTCAACACCGAGCGCTTCGAGGCCACACCGCTGCTTTCCGATCTGGAAAACGAACAGGTGTCGGACAATCCACCTTCGCTCGCCGATTTTCCGGAGGTGCGTCGAAGCGTGGTCAATTACGGCGTGCCTTCCTTCTCGGGCCGGTCGTCCCGCGACTTTGATCGCGACGTGCTGGCGCGTGAGATCCGCGCGGTGCTCGCTACCTTCGAGCCTCGCCTCAAGGAGAGCGCGACAACGGTTACGGTCACCCTTGGCGACAAGACCGTTGGCCTCAAGATCGAGATAGACGCCGTGCTGATCATGACGCCGACGCCGGAACGCATGCGCCTGCGCACCACGATCAATCTCGACAACGGCTTGGCGCGGACCGAAATTAGGGACGCCTGAGATGGATCGGGTCTTCGTCGAATATTWCGAGGAGGAACTGACCCATATCCGTGGCCTCGCGGCAGAATTTGCCGACATGCATCCGGCAGTGGCGCGCAACCTGTCGCTCGACACGGTCCCGTGTCCGGACCCGTATGTCGAGCGGCTGCTGGACGGCGTCGCCTTCCTCGCCGCGCGCACCCGGCTGAAGGTCGATGCCGAGCGCTCGCGATTTTCACGCAGTGTGCTCGAGGTTCTCTATCCCGATCTGGTCACGCCGGCGCCGGCAACGGCGATGGCGGTGCTGAAGCCCGGCCAGCAGGTCCAGACCATGCTCGCCGGCCACGTCGTCAAGCGCAACACGCGGCTGGTTTCCAGCCTGCAGCCAGGCCTGTCGACGCGCTGCACGTTCTCCACCGCGCAAGAAATGACTCTATGGCCGATAGCGGTCACATCGGTGAGCTATTTCCAGGATCGCAGTGCGCTGGCGATAGCCGGCATAGGGCCGATCGGCGGCGTTGGCGGCGCGGCGGCGCTCCGCATCGTGCTGGCCCGAACCGGAAAAGGCAGGCTCGACGAACTGGCGCTCGACCGGCTCGACCTCTATTTTGCTGGACGCACCAAGGCGCCGCTCCTGTTCGATGCGATTTTCGGCGCCTGCTCGGCCGTTGGCGCACGCCCGGAAGGCAAGACCAACCCGTTGTCGCCCCTGCCGGCACCCGAAATGGTCGGCATCAGCGACGACGAGGCCCTGATGCCTCGTACCCGTCCGACATTCGAGGGGTACCGTCTGCTGCGCGAATATTTCATGATGCCCGAGCGCTTTCACTATGCGCGGGTTTCCGGGCTTCAGCCAGTCGTGCGCCGGTGCGCCGCCGGGCTCGAGATCATCTTCTTGTTCAGACGTGCGGTGCCCGAACTTGCCGACCTGACACCGGCGGACTTCGAACTTTTCGCAACGCCGATCATCAATCTGTTCGAGCGTGAGTGCAACGTCATCGAGGTCGATGCGCGCAAGACGCGTCAGGTGCTGCATGCAGACCGAACGCGGGCGCGCGACTTCGAAATCTACCGGGTCATCCGCGTCGAGGATGCCGACACAGAAGGCAACGACGCCGAAATCCCCGAACTCTTCAGCCTGGGGCAGAACCGCGGCAGTGGCTGGGTCTATTCGACCGAGCGGCGCCCACGTCGGGCGACGGAGGAGGAGCGGCGCGACGGCCTGACCCGAACGTCATACACCGGGGACGACGTTTTCCTGGCCATATCCCGGCCGCTCGCAAGCCCGGCGAACCGGCCGCTCAAGCGTCTCGACGTCATGGCGCTTTGCACCAATCGTGATCTGCCGATCCTCGATGACAATCCGACATTGACGCTGGAGGCCGGCGACCCGGTCGAAACCGTCAGGCTGCTTGGCGCGCTGCGTCCGCCACAGCCGGCCATCCCCGCGGCACTGCCGGCTGGGGCCGACGGTGAATCGCGGGCCGACGATCTTGCCTGGCGGCTGGTGGCGCAGCTCGCGCTCAACTTCCTCAGCCTTGCCAAGGAAGGCCGCGGCATCGACCCTCTGCATGCTCTGCTCGACCTCTATGCCGATCGCGGCGATCCGAGCCTTGCGCGCAATGTGCATTCGATCGTGCGTATCGACTCGCAGCCGGTCATCGAACGGCTGCAGATCGATGGGCCGATGTGCTTCGGACGCGGCACCGAAGTGACGTTGCACGTTGATCAATCGGTCCTGGCCGGCCAAAGCACCTTGCTGCTTTCGGCCTTGCTGGCGCGGCTGTTTGCCCGCCACGCCGGAATAAACGGCTTCGTGCGAACCCGCACGCGGCTGCTGCAGAAGCAGGAGGATGTGCCATGGCCGATGACGCCCGGCAATCGCTACCTGATCTAGACCAGCCCAGCCCGAACCGGGCCGAAGGTCTGTCCGAGACGTTCGACTTCTTCGAACTGCTGCGCCGTCTCGAACAGCGGAGCGGTCTGTTCGGCCATTCCGGCCGCCCCGACCGTGAGCCGGCTCGACTCGGCCAGCATGTGCGCCTCGCCTTTTCGGCGCGGGACCTGGTTCAGTTCCGCGAAGCCGATGGCGAGACGCCGGCCCGGGTCACGGTTGCAAATCTCGGCCTGCTGGGGCCCGAGGGACCCATGCCGCTGCATCTGACGCGCTGGGTGCTCGACCGCCTGTCGCAGCGCTGGTTCGCCGGCACCGACGCACAGCTGACCAGCGACACCACGTTCGTGGACTTCGTCAACATTCTGCAGCACCGCATGATTGCCCTCTACTACCGGGCGTGGGCGGACGCGCATCCGGCCGTACAGGTCGAACGCGCGGTCGGCGGACGTGTTCGCGCTATGCTGGAAGCGATGGCTGGGATTGGACTTCCCGGCACCCAGGACGCCGATCTCGATACGGTAAAGCTTCGCCAGGCGGCTTCGCTCGCCAGCCAGGTCGACGGCCCGGAACGGCTGACGCTGTTCCTGGCGGAAGCATTCAAGGTGCCGGTGCAGATCAGGGAGTTCATCGCTGCCTGGATAACCGTGCCGACCGGCCTCCAGACCCGCCTTGCAAAGGCCTATGCGGGGCTCGGCCGGGGGGCGACGATCGGCCCGCGGGTTTTCAACCGCCAGAGCAGGATCGAACTGCGCGTCGGCCCGCTGGGGTACGAGGACTTCAAGGCCTTCCTGCCTGGCGGCCAGCGGCTCAAACTGTTCAAACAGGCCGTTCGCGACATGATCGGGGAATCGCTCGACGTCGACCTGCGCATCGTGCTTGCGCGCGAAGCCGTGCCGCCGCCGCGTATCGGATCGGCACAGCTCGGCCGAACCACCTGGCTTGCGCGGCCCGCCGAAAGGGGCGATGCTGACGACATGCGGCTGCGGACAATCGTCGGATGGCGGCCGGAAATCGCGGGGGTCGCGGCATGAGTCTGCTGCTGACGCTGGAGCAAGGGCCACGCACCCAGGCGGTACGGCAGACCCGGCTGGACGAGGGTGAGCTGGTGATCGGCCGCAGCGCCGACGCGGGCTGGCAGATCGACGATCCAGACATGTTCGTTTCGAGGGCTCACTGCAAGATTTCCGGCGGGCGAGACGGGTATTTCGTCACCGACACGTCGAGCAGTGGATTGTTCATAAACGGCTCTGACAGCCCGCTCGGCGCCGGCAAGTCGACGCGCCTGCAAAGCGGCATGCGGCTGAGGCTGGGCGACTACATCGTCTATGTCGACCTGCAAACGCCAGTCGCTCAAGCACCGGCGACCAGTCAGCCGGTTCCCGAACGCCTACCGCAGCCATCTCGGGCGCCGGTGAGCATCGGCCGCGATGACTTCTTTTCAGCCAAGGTCGAAGAAGAGCCGCGACGGCCACGTCCGGCCGATCTTCCGAACCCGTTCGAGCAGCCGGTTCCGGGCGCGTTCGAGCGTGCCGCATCCCAGCGCAACTCGCCTGCTTTCGATGACCCGTTCAGCCTTGATCCGGTTGCAACGCCTGTGTCGAGAAACGCCGCCCCTTTTCTCGAGCCGAGCGGTGCCGCGAACCGGGCGGACCCATTCAGCCTCGACCCGGTGCCGTCCCCCAGCCGCGGAGCCGAACCGGCTGCCGGAAAGCCATCCGATTTCAACGATGATTTTGGTTTCGGACCGGCGGCAGTGCCCAATTCGGCAAACGGCGCCGGCTCGACCGGACAGCGCGAGCGCGCCGCCCAACAACCCCAATCCACCAATCCCTGGGATTTGCCCGTGCAAGCGGCGGATACCCCTCCCCCGCCACGTGCGGTCGCTCCTGCCAAACCCGCCCGCCCGCCCGCCGCGCCACAGCCGGGGGAGTCGGCGCTTCGCTCGGCATTCCTGCACGGCATGGGCGTTGAGGAAGCCGATTTCCCCGGACGCGACAGCATCGCGGAAATGGAGAAGTTTGGCCGCGAGTATCGGCTGATGATGGAAGGCCTGATGCAGCTTCTGCGCAAGCGGGCCGAGGAAAAGGGAAACGCCCGCGTCGCCCAGACCATGGTCGGAGCCTCCGAGGTCAATCCGCTCAAGTTTCTGCCAACTGTCGATGATGCCATCGTCACGCTTATCGCCGAGCGCAGCCCCGGATTTCTTGCCGGCGAAGCGGCAATCGCCGACGCGGTTCGCGATCTTGCGCAACATCACGTGCGCGCCTGGCGCGGCATACAGGCCGCCTTGCGGCGGATGATCGACCGTTTTGACCCGGCCGAGATCGAGGAAGAGCTGAAATCGAATTCGGCGATCGGCACCCTGCTTTCAGGCGGGCGCGGCGCCAAGCTGTGGGAGCTTTACCAGAAACGCCATCGTGAAATCGCCGAGAGCGCGGAAAAAAGCTTCCTTGGCGAAATCGGCGCTGATTTTCGGGATGCTTACGAGGAGGAGTGAGAGATGATCGATCGACGTGAACTTGTCGTTGCCCTGGGTGCGACGGGGCTGCTTGCGGCCTGCCAGAGTGGTCCGCCGAAGCCATCGGTGATCACCGTCAACGTGACCGGCGGGGCCGGCATGAACCCAGGACCAGGTGGCGGCGATCGGCCGGTGACGGTTCTCGYGATGCGGCTGAAAAGCGCCGGCAAATTCAATTCCGCCGACTATTTTGCGTTGCAGGGGGATGCCGGCACGGCGCTGGCAGGCGATCTTATCGGGTCCGACCAGATCGCTGTCGGGCCGGGGAAATCCGCATCCAAAACCATCACCGTCGAGCCGGACGCGACGGCGCTGGGCTTCGTTGCATTGATCCGCGAGCCTGGCGGCAGGAACTGGCGGACAACCAAGTCAGTATCGCCGGGATCGAAATTCACGATCAACGTCACGCTTGGCAGCGGCGGCATTTCCGCCTAGCGGCCAGGGCAAGGGGAGCTCAATGCAGAGAGCAGCGGCATGAGCGATGCAAACAGGGTGCTATGGTCCGAAGGGCTTTTCCTGCGGACCCAGCATTTCCAGCAGCAGGATCGCTTCTTCGAAGCGACGGTGCGCGGCGCGTTGCAGGCCGGGCAACTGCATACGTTCGGCTTTCAACAGCTGACGCTGGACCAGGCATTGCTGGATGCCGGCCAGATTTCGATCCTGTCCGCACGGGGCATCTTCCCGGACGGAACGCCTTTTTCCATTCCAGACATGATGGACGCGCCGCGACCGCTGCCGGTGACCCCGGACACTGGCGCCGGACCGGTGCTGGTCGCCTTGCCGCTGGAGCCTGCCGGCGGCGTCGGCTTCGATCCGGCACACGCCGCCGCCTCGGGGGCACGATATCACGGGCGGATCGTATCGGTGCGTGACGCCGTCCAGGGCGGTTCAGACCCTGAAGAAATCGAAATCGCCCGCCCGCAGGCGCTGCTGCTTGCACCCGGCAAGTCGGTCGGTGGCTACACGGCCTTGCCGATAGCCGACCTCAAGGGCGTTCGAGCCGATGGCGGCGTCTCCCTGGACGAGACCTTCCTGCCACCGACACTGATTACCGGCGCGGTGGCCTGGTATCGGCAATTGTTGCTGGAAGTTGTCACCGGTCTCGACCAGATCGCCGAGGCGCATGGCAAGATGGTCATGGGTGGGCCTGGGCGCAGCGTTGAAGATCTGTTGATGCTCAATCTCGCCAATGCGGCGCGCCCGCGGCTGGCCCATATACTGGCCCAGGATGTCTTCCATCCGGCCGAGCTTTACCTGGAGCTAGCCGGGCTTGCCGGTTCGATGGCTACCTACGGATCGAGCGCACGGCGGCTGGGMGAGTTGCCGGCCTACGATCACATGGCCCCCGGCCCCGCCTATTCGGCGCTGGCGGATGCGCTGCGCTCGCTCATCCTCAGCCTGCGTTACATCGAGCCGAAATCGCGAGCGCTGCCTGTCATGCGGCATTCGACCAATGTCTGGAAAATCCGCATCGACAACCCGAAGCTGCTGGTGGCCAGTCGGATCGTCATCCGTGTCGGTTCGGAGCTGTCGGAGGACGCGCTGCGCAAGATCTTCGTCAACCAGGCGACCGTCGGCTCGGCCGACCAGTTCGAGGGCCTGTGGAAATCGCGCTTGCCCGGCATTCCGCTGAAACCGCTTCATTCGCAGCCGCGCGAAATCCCTTACGATGGCGATCGGCTATGCCTCGAGCTGGACCAGAAAAGCGAGTACTGGGCGTCGTTGCTCGACGCTCCCGGCTTCGTCATCGGCGTTTCGGGCGTGTTGCCAAGCGAGCCGCAGGTGGACTGCTATTCGGTGAACAGGTGAGATGATGAGCCGCGATGATCCTTTCGGACTGTCGGAGGATCGCGAACGCACTCGCATTCGATTGACCGGCGCGCCGATGCCGCGGCCCATGGCGCCACTCTTGCCGGGCGCGGTTGTCAAGCGAGCCCGCACCCACCCGAACGCGCTCGTCAACGCATTCGCGCCCTTGCTCGAGTTCGCTCCCGAGCTTGAAAGCGCGCTGGCGCCGGACAATCCGGAAGCACTGCGGACCCGGTTGCTCGAAGAACTGGTGCGGGCCCGCGACACGGCAATGACGGCGGGATCCTCAATGGAGCGGGCCGACCAGGCAGCATGGGTCGTGGCGGCGCTGCTCGACGATCTGGCCTTGAACACGCCATGGGGCGGGGCCAGCGCCTGGCCGCGGCAGCCGCTCGTTGTCATGCTGCGCGGCGATGTCGATGCCGGAACGCAGTTCTTCACACGTCTCGACGAACTCGAGCGCCATCCGAACCGGGATCGCGAATTGCTGGAGCTGCAGTATCACTGCCTGGCGCTTGGCTTCCGTGGCAAATATCGTGTGGCAAACCGGTCAGGCGACCGCTCGATCAATGCCGTTCGCGTGGCGGCGGCACGCTTCTTGCGCGACGTCGACGCCGAAGGCGCGCCCTTGTCGCCAAACTGGAAGGGCGTGATCGCATCCGACGAGCCGCAGCGCTTCATCGTTCCGATCTGGGTCATGGCGCTCGGTGCGGCGGTGATCGCCACGGCAGTCCATGTCGGGCTCTCGACGGGACTGAGCAGCCAGGCGGTCGAGCTTTCCGCGCTTGTTCGCGCGTTGCCGCCGCCCGCACGCGGCGACATCACCCGGGCATCGCCCAAGGTCGATGCACCGCCGCCGGAGAAACTGGATTTTGCGCTGTTGCCGGAATTTCAGGCCGGCGCGCCAGCCGAGCTAAAATCCGCCCTCAGCGGCACCGAAAGCGTTTCGGTGGCCAAGCTGATCATCCAGGCCTCCAATCCTGAACTGTTCCAGTCGTCGCGGCCACAACTGACCGAGGGGTTCGAGCCCCTGATCGGGTCAATCGCCAAGGTGATCCTCGCCAATCAGGAGCTCATCGGAAAGATCACGGTGATCGGTCATACGGACAGCGTTCCCCTACAGAAGACCAATCCGCTGTCGACCAACCAGCGACTGTCCGAGGCTCGCGCCCAGACGATTGCCGACATGCTGGTCCAGAACGGAGTGCCGCAGGATCGCGTCCGTTCCGAGGGCCGCGCAGCCACCGATCCAGTGGCCACCGACAGCACGCGCGAGGGGCGGGCCTTGAACCGCCGTGTCGAGGTGCTCGTCGAAAAGAGGCTGTGAGATGTTCATCCTGCGCTTCCTGTGGGCAGTTCTGACATCGCGCTGGCTGTGGACGCTGATCGGCATCACGCTGCTTTCCCTGGTCATCTGGGTGTTCGGTCCGATCGTCAGGGTCGGTCCCTACGAACCGTTCGCCTCTGAAAATGTGCGCATCGTCATCATCGCGCTGCTGGTCATCTTCTGGCTGATCTGGCTGATCGTCGCCCAGCGCCGGACGATCCGCGCCAACCGCATGTTCGTCGCCGAGATTGCCGCACCAGCAGTGGAAAAGCCGCTCAGCCCCGGCGAAGAGAATGTCGCAGCCGTGGGCGCCAAGTTCGCCGAGGTGATGGCCGAACTGAAGCGCCGCAAGCTGGGCGGACGCAAGTTTCTGCGCGAGATGCCGTGGTATGTGATCGTCGGGCCGCCGGCCACCGGCAAGACCACCGCCTTGCGGCAGTCCGGACTTAATTTTCCGATCGACCTCACAGACGACCTGCAGGGGGTCGGCGGCACGCGCAACTGCGACTGGTTCTTTTCCGAAAACGCGGTCCTGATCGACACCGCCGGCCGCTATGTCCAGCAGGAGAGCCAGCCCGATGTGGACGCGGCGGAATGGCTGGGCTTCCTCGACCTGTTGAAGAAGCACCGGGGCCGCCGCGCGCTCAACGGCGTGATCGTCGCGCTTTCGATCGACGTGCTTTCGGAAGGCGACGACGCCATCAAGGCGCACGGCCGCAAGATCCGCCGCCGGCTGGCCGAGCTCAACGACCGGCTCGAAATCCGCCTTCCGGTCTACCTGATGCTGACCAAGGCCGATCTGGTCAAGGGTTTCGAGGCCTTCTTCGGCGGCTTGTCCACCGCCTCGCGCGAGCAGGTATGGGGAACGACCTTCGCGCTGGATGCGCGTGTCGATGCCAAGACCATCGAACGAGAGATTTCGACGCTGGCGACGGAACTCGAGCGGCGGCTGGTGCCGCGCCTGGAGGATGAGGACAAACTCGCCGCCCGTGCCGAGATCTTCCGGTTTCCCGCCCAACTCGCAAGCCTGTCCGAACCCATCCAGGTGCTGGTCGAGGCGATGTTCGGCGAAAGCCGGTATGAAGAGGTCGCCTGGCTGCGCGGGCTCTATCTGACATCGGCGACGCAGGAAGGGGCGCCCATCGACCGGCTGACCGCGGCGCTGTCTTCTTCCTTCGGCCTGCCGCCACGCCGGGCCCTGCCCGCACCACGGGTCGAGAAACGTAGCTTCTTCCTGAAGAACCTGCTCACCGAAGTCATCTTCAAGGAAGCCGGCCTCGGTACGTTCGACCCGCTGGCGCAACGCCGCCGCGCCTGGATCTGGCGCGGTGCCGCGGCTGCATGTGCCGTGGCGGGCTTGTTGGCCAGTGCTGTGTTCACCTGGTCCTACTACGACAACCGCAATGCGATCTCGGCCCAGGCAGGCCAGTTCGAGGCCCTGCAATCGCCCCTGACCTCTGTTGCCGCAACTCCGGCATCGGTGGAGCAGCCTGCCATGGACGGCGCGCTTGGTGCGATGGACGCGGTCGCAACTGCCCGGACAGCACCGCCGGGCGCCGCCCATGACCTGCTGGGGCCATCGGCCTCGGCGGAACTGGTGCGGGCACAGACCGACACCTACGACCACGCCCTGCGCAACGTCCTCGAGCCACGCATGGTCGCACTGCTCGAGGCGACCATGTGGCGGCAGATCCGCGATCCGGATTTCATGCTCGGGGCACTGAAGACCTATCGCATGATGACGGGGCTGTCGCAGATGGATCCCGATTTCGCCCAGAACTGGTGGGTGAACAGCCTGCCCGAATTCGCCGCTGCGGCACCATTTCCGACCGCCGATGCCGAAGAGCACCAGCTTGCCGCCATCCGCCGCATGACGGTCGACGAAAGCTATATCGCGCCCGACCAGGCGCTGGTTGCCGAAGCGCTGAAGACGGTGTGTACGATTTCACTGCCGGCGCGTGCCTACAAGCAGTTGCTGGCCGATCCGGCAGTGGCCGGGCTGAAGGAGTGGATCCCGGCCAATTTCGCTGGCCCCAACGGTGGCAAGGTGTTTGCGCGGCGTTCCGCCAAGACACTTCGCGTCGGCATTTCCGGAGCCTTCACCTATTCCGGCTTCCACGACGTCATTCTCGACCGTATCGACGATGTCGCCGCCCAGGCGGCGCTCGATCGCGCCGTTTTCGCCGGCGGATGCTCGGAAAACTCAGAAACCTCGGTCTCGGCGCTGTCCGAAGATATTCTGAAGCTCTACTACGACGACTATATCGCGCAATGGGACAGCTTCCTGCGCGACATGAGGCTGGCGCCACTGACCGATCTCAATGTCGCCAGTGAAAATCTGAAGGACCTGTCGAGCGCCGATTCGGCGCTGAAGCGGCTGCTTACGGCGGTCGTTCAGGAGACCGAGTTGACGCGCTCCGACGACGACGCGCCCGCCGACAACAAAGCGGCGGCCAAGGGCGCTTCGAAACTGCTCGGCAAGCTTGGCAAGCTCGGCAAGCTGGCGACAAGCGGTGCGAAACTGCTTCCCCGCGCCGGATCGGCCAGCGAGGTAGACCTGACCGGCAATCTGGTGGCCGAACATTTCAAACCGCTCAAGAGCACCATCGCCGAGGTCGACGGCCAGCCGCCGGCACTGGATGCCGCGGTTGTCGCGCTGACCGCGCTTTCGAACGTGCTGCAGACGGTCAGCGCGAACCCCAATCCGCAGGATGCCATCAAGAAGCAGGGCGGCCTTGCCGAACTGACGGGCGCGGTCGCCAGGCAGGCACAGATCCTGCCCGACCCCATCAACACCTGGCTGGGCGGGATTGCCGGCGATACCAGCAATTTGACTCAGAAGGCGGTCACTTCGGAGCTCAACGCGATCTGGCGGGCCGACATACTGCCTTTCTGCCAGGCCGCGCTCAACGACCGCTATCCCTTCAGCGCCGAGAGCGCTGTGGACGTCAATGTACGTGATTTCGCCCGCCTGTTCGGACCGGCCGGGCTGATCGACGGTTTCATCAACGACCACCTGATCAACTATGTCGACACGACCAGCCAGCCATGGAAGTGGCGCGCCGATTTCGGCCTCGATCCTGCGGCGCTGCCGGCGTTCGAGCAGGCCAGGCATATCCGCGACGATCTCTTTCCCGGTGGTACCGGACCGGTGATGAGCTTCACGCTCGAGCCGAAGGACCTGTCTCCCAACGTCACGCGCGTCACGCTCAACCTCGATGGCCAGAGCCTGGTCTACTACAACAACGCGACGCGGCCGCAGCCGATGACATGGCCCGGCAAGGACGGCACCGGGGTCATTACGCTCGCCTTCCAGCCGATCGACGGATCGCCCGAAGTCCTGCTCAACGAGACCGGCAGCTGGGCATGGCTGAGGATGCTGCGCAGCGGCCGCTTCGCCGGCACTTCGCTGTCCGATGTCTACAGCCTGCGCCTGGGCACGAAAGGCATGTATGCCGATTTCGAGCTCAAGGCCGCCAGCGTCGAAAACCCGTACAATCTGGAAATGTTCAAGAAATTCTCATGTCCGCCACAGATATGATCCTGCCAGGCTTTTACGGCAAAATGCCCGCCACCGGCGATTTCGTCACACGGCGGCTGCCAGGGGATTTTGTGCGCGTCTGGGACCGCTGGCTGGCGCAGCATCTCGTCCCGCTGATCGGTTCGGATTTTTGGCCCAGCACGACTGCGTTGCGCTTCCTGGCTGGCCCGGCTTCCTTCGGTGCGTCGGCAGGTATCATTTTGCAGAGTGCCGACAGAGTTGGCAGACAATTCCCTTTGACCATTGTTGCGCAGCTTGCCGAAGTGCCCGTTCAGCTAGCCGACGCCGAGGCGTGGTTTGCCAGCATCGAACAGGCGGCCATCGCTGCCCAAGGCGGCGAGCTGACCCCCGACGAACTGGATGCCGCGCTGGGCGCCCTGCCCGTGCCGATTGTCGAGCCAAGCGAAGAGCTCATCAGCGACATGGTGATGTGGACTGCCCGTTCGGATCTTTTCGACATCGACCCGCAATCGCCGCAAGCGAGGCTGGAACAGATCTTTGCGGCGAGCTGGGAGACCAATTGATGGAGGCAAATTCGACGATATGCAGTAGCCGGTACCCACGTCGCGCCGGCAAATTGTTTCCAAGCTATACCCAAGACAGTTGAAGGTCCGTTGTTTCACCGTCGCGCAAGGATGCCTTGTTTCAAATGTGGATACTGTCCAACCATACGCCATTCGCCGCTCAGGAAAGCTGGACGCGTGACGAGCGAGGACATGAGGTCTGGCTGATCGCGATCAAGGCGTCGTTCGAGATCGATGCCGACGGCAAGCAGCGGCTCTTGAAAAACCAGACGCCGGTGACCCTGGCACCTCTACACGGGGCCGATCCGAACGAACTTCTCGACGAAACTGATCTCAATCTTGAGAAAAAGCATACGGATGTTCTGGTCGAAGGACACGTCTATGCGCCCGGCAGGCGTCCAGCCATCGAGAGCGCGGCGCGCATAAAGGTCGGCGACGTGGACAAGACCCTCAACGTGGTGGGGGACCGCGTGTTTATGCCTGGCCCGGTGTCGGTGCGGATGAGCCGGGCGGAGCCATTCACGAGAATGCCGATCAGCTGGCGCCGGACTTACGGCGGCACGGATATGGAGGCATCAAAGCCGGATTGGGACCAGCGCAATCCAGTTGGTACGGGGTTTGCAATCGACCCCCAGCGGCTAGTTGGCAAAGCCGGACCTAACTTTGAGTATTCCAACGCGCCCTATCGCGACCACAAGAGCGGCACACCGGCTAGCTTCGGTCCGGTGGCGCGTCACTGGCAGCCGCGGATAAGATACGCTGGCACCTATGGCGAAGAATGGGAGAAGACGCGCGATCCGCTTTTGCCGCGCGATTTCAGCCGTATGTACTATCAATGCGCCCCGGAAGATCAACAAACCAAAACTCCGCTGATTGGCTATGAGGACGTTCGGCTGGGGAATTTCACCGAGGATGGCTTCTGGCAATTCCTTCTGCCGCGCATAAAATTCGACCTGACCACGGAGTTCTACAATCGTCCGGATCGCGAGAACGGCGAAGCCACCATCCATACCCTGCGCATCAAGCCCGATTTACGGCAGTTCTCGATTACGTGGATGTCCGCCCTGCCGGTGCCTTTCGACGAGGAACGGCTGAAGAATACAAATCTGCGTATCAGGCCACGGACAGGCATTTCGCCGACAGTAGCGGCAACAGGCATTTGGCAACCGGAAGAAAACGAATGACGACAAAAGGGGCCACGATTGTCGTCGTCGGCGTTGGAGTACGCACGCCGTTGGGTTTTGACGCGTCCTCAAGTGCAGCGGCTGTCCGCGCCGGTATCTCGGCCATCCAGGATCATCCCCATATGGTGGACCGTTTCGGTGAGCGGATGAAAATCACTCGCGACATCGGCGTAGATGCGAGCCTTGCCGGCCCGGAGCGCGCTGTGGAAATCGCGATCTCACCGGCACTCGACGCCTTGCGGCCATTGCGAGCATCACTGCAGTCGCCCGAAGTGTGCCTTATTATCTCCACCGGAGAGCCAAGGCCAGGTCAACCGGATGGGTTTGCCGCTCAGGTGGACGCCAAGTTGCGCAAGCTGCTGGCCCAGCATGTTGTCCTCGAAGGTGGTGGTTCAATAGCTGGTGGCCACGCCGGTGGGCTACTGGCGATCTACCATGCCTGCAAGACACTGCGAGATGGAAAAGCCACGTTCTGCCTCGCGGGCGGCGTCGATACCTATCTTGAAC
>NZ_JBFULQ010000078.1:0-17654 GCF_054049815.1 Mesorhizobium sp. P5_C1
GAAATACATGGTCGACAGCTACAAGTCGGGCCTCACCAATCCCAATTCCAAGGAATTCCTGGAAGAGGACGTGCGCAAGGTCTTCGAAAACGGTGACGCCGCCTTCGCGCTGAACTGGACCTACATGTACAACATGGCCAACGATCCGAAGGACAGCAAGGTCGCGGGCAAAGTCGGCGTTGTGCCGGCGCCAGGTGTCAGTGGCACCAGCGAGGTGTCGGCCGTCAACGGCTCGATGGGCCTTGGCGTCACAGCGGTCTCCAAGCATCCGGACGAAGCCTGGAAATACATTGAATTCATGACCTCGCAGGCGACGCAAAACCAGTATGCCAAGCTCTCGCTGCCGATCTGGGCGTCGTCCTATGACGACCCGGCGGTGACCAAGGGCCAGGAAGAGCTGATCGCCGCCGCCAAGCTCGGCCTGGCTGCGATGTATCCGCGCCCGACC
Source organism: Mesorhizobium sp. P5_C1 (assembly GCF_054049815.1). NCBI lineage: Bacteria > Pseudomonadati > Pseudomonadota > Alphaproteobacteria > Hyphomicrobiales > Phyllobacteriaceae > Mesorhizobium > Mesorhizobium sp. P5_C1. The sequence continues at coordinate 449 of NZ_JBFULQ010000078.1, forward strand.
ACGCCGAAATACCAGGAGCTGTCGACCGCCTTGCAGCAGGCGATCCAGGAATCGCTTCTCGGCCAGTCTTCACCGGAAGACGCCTTGAAGACCGCCGCGCAAAACAGCGGCCTCTGAGCACTGTTGTCGTTCAACATGGGCGGCCTTGTGCCGCCCATGTTATGTCCAGATCAAAGATGAACGAAGAAAGGCTGCTCCGATGTCGGGCACCTGGATGACAACCCGTGCATGGTTGCTGATGCTGCCGCTGCTCGTGGTCATGGTCGCCGTCATCGGCTGGCCGCTGGCCGATACCGTCGGGCTTTCCTTCACCGACGCCAAGCTTGTCGGCACGGGCGGCAATTTCGTCGGCTTCGACAATTATGCGAACATGCTGTCCAGCTCGAATTTTTCGCGCACGCTGGTCACCACGACACTCTTCGCGGTGATTTCGGTCGCCGCCGAAATGGTGATCGGCGTTCTCGCAGCACTGCTGCTCAATCAGCAGTTTCATGGCCGCGCCATCCTGCGCGCCTTGATGATCCTGCCCTGGGCGCTGCCGACCGTGGTCAACGCCACGCTGTGGCGGCTGATCTACAATCCCGAATATGGCGCGCTCAACGCTGCCCTCACACAAATGCACCTCATCGATGCCTACCGTTCCTGGCTCGGCGAGCCGGGCACCGCGCTGGCGGCGCTGATCGTCGCCGACTGCTGGAAGAACTTTCCGCTGGTGGCGCTGATCGCGCTGGCCGCGCTGCAGGCAGTGCCACGCGACATTACCGCGGCCTCGCTCGTCGACGGCGCCGGGGCCTTCAACCGCTTCCGCTTCGTCATCCTGCCCTATCTCGCCGGTCCGCTGATGGTGGCGCTGGTGCTGCGCACCATCGAGGCTTTCAAGGTCTTCGACATCATCTGGGTGATGACCCGCGGCGGCCCGGCCAACAGCACGCGCACGCTGTCGATCCTCGTCTACCAGGAGGCCTTCTCCTTCCAGCGCGCCGGATCCGGCGCGTCGCTGGCGCTGATCGTCACCTTGCTCGTCACCGTGCTGGCCGTCGCCTATGCCGCGCTGGTGCGCAAGACCGCCGGGAGTGCCGCCTGATGGAACGCCAGAGCCCGGCCTTCACCATCTTCATCCACGCCTGCGCTTTGCTGCTCGCAGCCGTCATCCTGGCGCCCCTCGCCTGGCTGTTCATCATGAGCATCTCGCCAGCCGCCGACCTTGCCGCCAAGCCGCTGCGCTGGTGGCCGCAAAGTGCTGACTTCTCGCGCTACGGGCAATTGCTGTCGACCGCCGAAAACAGCGCCGGCGCTGCCTTCACCTCCTCGCTGCGCAACAGCCTCGAGATTGCCGGCATGGCGACCATCGCGGCGCTCGCGCTGGCGATCCCGGCCGGCTGGGCCGTCTCGCGCACGCCGTCGATCGGCTGGTCGCTGTCGATGGTCATCGCCACCTACATGTTGCCGCCTGTGGCGCTTGCCGTGCCGCTTTATATGGGCCTGTCGTATCTCGGCCTGCTCAACAATGTCTTCGGCCTGGCGCTGGTCTACCTGACCATACTGGCGCCGTTCACCACCTGGCTGATGAAGTCGGGTTTCGACTCGATCCCGCGGGAAATCGAGGCGGCGGCAATGATCGACGGCGCTGGACTGTTCCAGACGCTGCGCATCATCACGCTGCCGCTGGCGGCACCGGTGATGGCGACATCGGCGCTGTTTGCCGTGCTGCTCGCCTGGGACGAATTCTTCTATGCGCTGCTGTTCACCTCGGACCAGCGCGCGAAGACCCTGACCGTCGCCATCGCCGATTTGGCCGGCGGCCGGGTTTCCGACTACGGATTGATCGCCACGGCCGGCGTGCTGGCAGCCTTGCCGCCGGTGCTGATCGGCCTGGTCATGCAGCGGGCGCTGATCTCCGGCCTGACCAGCGGCGGTGTGAAAGGATGACGATGACCACTGGCAAGAGCCGCCCCGCCGGGCTCATGGCGATCGACCGCGAGATGGCGCGCCAGCATGCCGATGCGATCGCGTCGTTCGAACACAACGCGGCCATGGCGGCAAAGGTCGCCGCCTCGATCCGGCGCAGCGGGCGCCTGTTGCTGCTCGGCATGGGCGGCTCGCATGCCGTCGGCCGCGCCGTCGAGCCGCTCTACCGCGCGCTTGGCATCGATGCGCTGGCACTGCCGCTTTCCGAGCAACTCGGCCAACCGCTGCGACTGGCCGGCAGGACGGTGCTCGTCACCTCGCAGTCCGGTGAGAGCGCCGAGGTCGTCAGATGGTTCTCAGAGGCTGGCGGCACCGCCGATGTTTTCGGCTTGACGCTTGAAGGCGCTTCGTTCCTGGCTCGCACGGTGCCTTGCCTGGTCGGCGCCGGCGGCACCGAACTGGCGTTTGCCGCAACCCGCAGCCTGACCGTGACCTTCGCTTTGCATCTGGCGATCATCGCCGCACTCGGCGAGGATCCGAGTGCCGCGCTTGGCGCTCTGGATCAGCCGCAAGACAACGACATCACACAAGCGCTCGCAGCACTGGCTGGAGTGACAGCCGTCGTCACCTCGGGCCGGCGGTTGCAAGGTCTTGGCGAAGCGCTGGCACTCGGCCTTAGCGAACTGTCGCGCCTGCCGTGCTTTTCGCTCGAGGGCGGCCAGTTGCGTCACGGGCCGATGGAAATGCTCGGCCCGCACGTCGGCGTCATCCTGTTTCGCGGCAACGACCCGACATCGGATCTGGTGACCGCCATGGCCATATCCGTGGTCGAGGCCGGCGCACCGCTCGTCGTCTTCGATTCGTCCGGGCAAACGCCTGTCGCAGGAGCCGTGACGCTTTCCTTCAAACCGGCTTCCGGTATGGCCGCGATCTTCGCCATGCTGCCTCCAGCGCAACGCCTGATGATCGCTTTCGCCGATGCCCGCGTCGACAATGCCGGCACGCCGGTTCGCTCGACCAAGATCACCAGGAGCGAGTGATGCGTCCGCTTGCGGTGATCGGCAACGTCAATGTCGACCTGATTGTCGGCCCGGTAGCGCCGTGGCCTGCCGCCGGAACGGAGACCGTCGTCGATCACGACGAATTGCGCGTCGGCGGCCAGGCAGGCAACAGCGCGCTGGCCTGGCAGGCGTTGGGCGTCGATTTCGCCGTTGCCGCCAATGTCGGCGACGACCAGTTCGGCCGTTGGCTTCGCGAGGCCTTTGGCCGCCGCGCCGAGAAATGGCCGGTCCGTCCTGAAGGCACGACGCTGTCCGTCGGCATGACCCACCCGGACGGCGAGCGGACCTTCTTCACCACACGCGGACATCTGCCGCGCTTCGGCCTCGGCGATGTGTTTTCCGTGCTCGACGGCAGGGCGCTCTCGGGCGGCTACGCGCTGTTGTGCGGCTCTTTCCTGACCGACGATCTCACACGCCATTACGACGCGTTTTTCGACTGGGCGGACAGCAACGGCATTGCCGTCGCGCTCGACACCGGCTGGCCGATCGATGGCTGGACCGAGGCAAATTGCACGGCCACCCGCGCATGGCTGTCGCGCTGCGAGCTGGCGCTGTTCAACGAGGTCGAGACCGTGACCCTGGCCGGAACGCAGAGCCCTGTGGAGGCCGCCCGCGCGATCCGGTCGAGCATGAAGGAAGGCGCGACCTTCGTCGTCAAGCGCGGCCCGCTGGGCGCCATCGCCATCGGCCCGGACGGCGCACTTGTCGAAGCCGTCGCGCCCGATGTCCGGGTGGTCGACACGATCGGCGCCGGCGATGTCTTCAACGCCGCCTTCCTCGCTGCACTGGCGCAGGAGCAGCCGCTGTCGGCCTGTCTCTCCGCCGCGACGCATGTGGCGTCGCGCGCGATTTCCACCTTGCCCCGCAACTATGGTGGGCCGATGCAGTTCAGGGAATCCACACATGAGCGCGCTTGAAATCCGCGACATCCGCAAGAGCTACGGCAGTGTCGAGACGCTGAAAGGCATCGACATCGCGCTGCAGAGCGGCGAATTCCTGGTGCTGCTCGGCTCCTCGGGCTGCGGAAAATCGACGCTGCTCAACATCATCGCTGGGCTGGCCGAGGCGACCAGCGGCGATGTGCTGATCGGCGGCCGCTCGATCCTTGGCGTTCATCCCAAGAACCGCGATATCGCCATGGTCTTCCAGTCCTATGCGCTCTATCCGAACCTGACTGTTCACCGCAACATCGGCTTCGGACTGGAGATGCGCGGGGTCGCCGCCGACGAGCGCAACAGGGCGGTACACGAAGCGGCGAAGCTGCTGCAGATAGAGACCCTGCTCGACCGCAAGCCGAGCCAGCTTTCTGGCGGTCAGCGCCAGCGCGTCGCCATTGGCCGGGCGCTGGTGCGCAAGCCGCAGGTCTTCCTGTTCGACGAGCCGCTGTCCAATCTCGACGCCAAGCTGCGCCTGGAAATGCGCACCGAACTGAAGCGCCTGCACCAGATGCTGCAGACCACGATCGTCTATGTCACCCATGACCAGATCGAGGCAATGACGCTGGCGACCCGCATCGCGGTGATGCGCGACGGCCGGATCGAACAGCTCGGCACGCCCGAAGATATCTACGACCAGCCGGCGACACTCTATGTCGCGGGCTTTGTCGGCGCACCGTCGATGAACATGCTGCAGGCGGTCGTCATCGACGGAAAGCTGGCCATAGCCGATACCGACGTGCGGATACCCGTGCCTGCACGCAATCGACACTCGGTCCGCGACGGCGCACCGGTCGTCGTCGGCATCAGGCCCGAAGCGCTTCGCGTGGCGACCATTGCTGCGACAGACTTGTCATTGCCCGTGGAGATCGAGGTCGTCGAACTGACCGGACCCGAACTGGTCACCACGGCCCGCATCGGTGCACAGCGGCTGACGGCTTGCCTGCCGCCACGGACCCGGCTTGCCAAGGGCCAAACATGCAGCTTCGCCTTCGATGAGACAGCGCTTCGCTTGTTTGACCCGGCAACCGGCAAGGCCTTCCTGGATCAGCCCTGATCGATGTCCTCGCGGGTATGCGGCGACCCCGCAATCTCAAGCAGGGACGACACCAGCAACTGCCGTTCGTCTTTCGAAAGGACATCCGCATCGAAGAGGCTCATGCTGCGCAGCCCTTCTATGGCCAGGTAGCAGACCAGCAACGACTTCAGATCCGGCGTCTCGCCCTTCAGCCGCTCGAAAAGCTGCTGCTTGAACGTCTTTATCGGCGTCATGAAGTCGGGATCCTCGGCGATCGCCGAAAAGATCCAGGATGCCGATGGCCGCTTCTCCTCGCAATCGCTTGCCGACAGCGTGATGTAGACGGCGAGTGGGTTTTTGCCTTTGTCGGCACTGTTTGCGGTTTCGAGCGCTTGCCCGAAGTCACGCAAATAGCCCTCGACCAATCCCTGCATCAACTTGGCCTTGGTCGGGAAATTGTAGAGCAACCCGCCTTTCGATACGCCGGCGCGGCTGGCGACCGCTTCCAGCGACAGGCTGCCGGGCCCGGATTCTCTTGCGACGTCCGCCGCCGCAGCAAGAATCTTCTCGCGCGAATTCGATCTTGGAGCTTTCATGGCCCCTCCCATCGCAAGCTTAGGCCCAATTGACAAGACCGTCCAGACGGTACAGTAAGACCGCCGTTATTTGAAATCGGGACCCGCAGTCGATATGTGTCCCGATGTCCGCGCTTCGCGCCGGATTTCGGCTGAGGGGACTTCCTTGTTCAAGCGCATCCTTCGTATCGTCATCATCGCCCTGGTTCTGCTCGTCCTCTTCGTCGTGGTCGGTGGCATTGTCGGCTTCAACTTCCTGCGCGACAACGGCATCAAGCAGTATTTCGCTACGATGAAGCCGCCGGCGGCGACAGTGTCGACGACCATCGCCAAGCCGTCGACCTGGACGCCGGGCGTCGAGGCTATCGGTACGGTCAGGGCTGTGCGCGGTGTCGATCTGACGGTTGAAACCACCGGCATCGTCAAGGAGATCCTGTTTCACGCCAACCAGAAGGTTGCGGAAGGCGCGGTCCTGCTGCAACTCGACGGTGCGGTCGAGCGCGCCGATCTGGAAGCAACGAAGGCGCAAGTCGCGGTCGTCCAGATGGCGCTGACGCGCGCCATTGAACTGCAGCGGCGCGGCGTCAATGCGGACGCTACGCTCGACACGGCGCGGGCAACCGCATCGGCAACCGCCGCGCAAGTGAACAAACTGCAGGCGGTGCTCGACCAAAAGCAGCTGACGGCGCCTTTCAGCGGCACGGTGGGCATTCCGAGAATCGACCTCGGCCAGTACCTGGCGCCTGGCACCGTAGTGGTGACGTTGCAGGATCTGGACACGATGCGGGTCGATTTCTCGGTTCCCGAACAACAGCTCCCGCTGCTCAAGATCGGCCAGACGGTGCGACTGGGCATCGGCGGCGGCGAGATGCCCTATGCCGGTACCATTCGCGGCATCGACCCGAAAATCGACCCATCCAGCCGGTTGGTGAATATCAGGGCGGAAGTCGCCAATCCTGAAGGCAAGCTGACCCCGGGCCAGTTCGTGCAGGTCCGTGTCGAACTGCCCGAAGAGCAGAATGTGCTGGCGCTGCCGCAGACGGCGCTGACCACCAGTCTCTATGGCGACTATATATTCGTCGTACAGCCGGCGAAGCCCGCCGAAGCGCCCCCAGCGCAGGCAGCCAAGCCGGAAGAAAAGCCCGCCGCGTCGGCAACCGACAAACCGGCGGACGCCCAGCCCACAGACAAAAAGCCGGCAGATACCAAGCCGGCTGAAGCCATGAAGCCGGCGGCAGATGCAACCAAGCCTGCCGCCGATGCGGCAAAGCCAGCGGACAAGGCTGCCGATCCGGCCAAGCCGGCGGCGGAAGCCGACAAGCCCGCTCTGGTGCTGTCGCAGGTCTTCGTCAAGCCCGGTCGTCGCAACGAGGGCATGGTCGAGATCGTCGAGGGGCTGAAGGCTGGAGACGAAGTCGTCACCGCCGGTCAGAACCGGCTCTTCAATGGCATGTCCGTCGCCGTCGACAACACCATCGACCCGACCAAATCGGCGAACAAGCAGGCCGACCCGCAATGAGCTTTTCCGATATCTTCATTCGCCGGCCTGTCCTTTCGACGGTCCTTGCCTGCATGATCCTGCTGCTGGGTTTCCAGGGCATCTTCAACCTGTCGATCCGGCAATATCCGAAGGTCGACGAGACGGCGATCACCATCACGACGGCCTATCCCGGCGCCAGTGCCGACCTGATCCAGGGCTTCATTTCCGCTCCGATCGCCCGCGCCGTGGCCTCGACCGAGAACATCGACTACGTCACCTCGTCGAGCCGTCCGTCTTCCAGCACCGTGACGGTGCAGATGAAGCTTGGCTCCAACCCCGACGTGGCACTGACCGAAGTGCTGTCCAAGGTCCAGGGCGTGCGCGGCACCTTGCCGGACGCCTCCAAGGACCCCGTCATCGTCAAGGGCAMCGGCCAGCAGTTCGCGATGATGTACATCTCGATGCAGAATCCGAACATGACGAAGGAGCAGCTGACGGAGTATATCGAGCGCGTCATTCGGCCGCGCATGTCGACGGTCGAAGGCGTCGCCGACGTGCAGATCTTCGGCGCCCAGGAATACTCGATGCGCGTCTGGATCGACCCGGTCAAGCTTGCCGCGCGCGGCGTGACTGCCGCCGAAGTTCTGGAGGCGATCGATAATTCCAACTTCCTGTCGGCGCCGGGCAATACGCAGAACGAGTATGTGGTCTCGTCGATCACAGTGCGCTCGACGCTGCAGACGCCCGAAGCATTCGCCGCGCTGCCGTTGCGCTCGACGGACGGCAATGTGGTGCGGCTGCGCGACGTGGCTCGCGTCGAACTCGGCGCCGAGAACACCGACACCAGGGTCAGCTTCAACGGCAAGCCCGGCACCTTCCTCGCCATCTTCCCGACACCCGCGGCCAACCCACTGACCACGGCGGCGGCGCTTACCAAGCTGGTACCGCAGATTCAGGAAACACTACCGAAGGGCATGACGATCGAGGTCGTCTACGATGCGACCGGGCAGATCAGCGCCTCGATCGAAGAGGTGTTCAAGACCATCGCCGAGGCGGTTGCCATCGTCATCGTCGTCATCCTTTTGTTCCTTGGCTCTTTCCGTTCGGTGATGATGCCAATCGTCACCATCCCGCTGTCGCTGATCGGCGTCTGCTTCCTTTTGTTTGCGGTGGGCTATTCGATCAACCTTCTCTCCCTGCTGGCCATGGTGCTGGCTATCGGCCTCGTCGTCGATGACGCCATCGTGGTGGTCGAAAACATCCACCGCCACATGGAAGAAGATCACATGTCGCCGATGCAGGCGGCATTCAGCGGCATGCGCGAAATCGCGTCGGCCATTGTCGCCATGACGATGACGTTGGCCGCCGTGTTCGCGCCGCTGGCCTTCACCGGCGGCCTGACGGGCGCGCTGTTCCGCGAATTCGCGGTCACGCTCGCCGGCTCGGTTGTGCTGTCAGGTGTCATCGCCGTCACCATCACCCCGATGATGTCGGCGCGCCTCTTGAAGTCCGGCACACCGGGCCGTTTCCAGCGTATTGTCGACGGCACCTTCGCGCGGGTCGAGCACGTCTACGAGAGGGCCGTCACCGGTTCGCTGAACTATCGCCCGCTGACGCTGATCATCGTGCTGGCGCTTGTCGGCGTCACCGGTTTCATGTTCACCAAGACCTCGAGCGAACTGGCGCCGGAAGAGGACCAGGGCTTTCTGCTCTCGATTGTGACAGCGCCACGCTATGCTACGTCCGACTACACCGAGACATACGTCAACCAGATGCTCGGCCTTGTGAGGGATATTCCCGAGACGCGGGCGCAGTTCTCCGCCGTCGCCTTCGGCGGTGAGACAAACAGCGCCTTCGTCGGCTTTGCCTTCAAGGACTGGGCTGAACGCAAACGCAATTCCAAGGAATTGCAGGCCGACATTACGGCCCGTCTCGCCAAGGTGGCGGGTGTCCAGGCCTTCGTCTTTGCGCCACCGACGCTGCCGGGCTCCGGCGGCGGCCTGCCCATCGCCTTGGTGGTGCGATCGACCGGCGATTCCTCGGAAGTGTACGATGTGGCGGAGAAGATCAAGAACAAGGCGCAGGCCTCCGGTCGCTTCATCGTCGTGCAGAATTCGATGGCCTATGACGCGCCGCAGGTGACGGTGACTATCGATCGCGACCGCGCCGCGGCCCTCAACCTGCCGATCGCCGATATCGGCCGGACGTTGACGCTGCTGGTCGGCGGTGCCGAAGTGGCGCAATTCGATCGCGACTCCAACAGCTACGACATCATCCCGCAGGTGCCGCAGGAGTTCCGCGACAACCCCGAAAAGCTCGGCCAATACTTCGTGCGCAGCGTCACGGGCGAGATGGTGCCGCTGTCGGCCGTGGTGAAGATCTCCAACAATGCCGCGCCGGCGGCCATCGAGCAGTTCAACCAGCTGAATTCAGCAACGATTTCCGCGCTTCCGCTGCCCGGTGTCACCACCGGCGACGGGCTGAAGGCACTGGAGGACATCGCCAGGGAGAACCTGCCCGATAGCTTCTTCATTGATTACTCCGGCCAGTCCAGGCAAGAGAAGGAACAGGGCAACACCATCCTGATCGCCTTTGCGGCGGCCGTCATCGTCATCTATCTGGTGCTGGCGGCGCAGTTCGAAAGCTTCCGCGATCCGCTGATAATCATGATGGCGGTGCCGCTATCGATCTTCGGCGCCATCGTGCCGCTCAATCTGGGTCTCGGCACGCTCAACATCTATACGCAGGTCGGTCTGATCACGCTGATCGGCCTGATCACCAAGCACGGCATCCTTCTGGTCGAGTTCGCCAACCAGCAGCGTGAAATCCATGGCATGCGGCGGCGCGACGCCATCATCGCCTCGGCCAAGGTCCGCCTGCGCCCGATCCTGATGACGACGGCGGCGATGGCGCTTGGCGTGGTGCCGCTGATCACGTCCAGCGGTGCGGGCGCCGCGGCGCGCTATTCGATGGGCCTGGTCATCTTTACCGGCATCCTGGTCGGCACCATGTTCACGCTCTTCGTCGTGCCCATGTTCTACACCTTCATCGCCAGCAAGGACCTGCCGCATCTGGCCGAGAAGCCGGATCCCAAGCTGATGCCGGCACTGCCGAACTAGAGCAATTCCAGGAAAAGTGTGAAACGGTTTTCCYGGGAAAAGCGCGTAGCGCTTTCCCTTAGGGAATTGCGTCAAAACAAAGAGTTAGAGCAGTTGGCCGTTTCAGAGAAACGGTGAACTGCTCTAAAGCAAAACAGGATGACAACAAAAAAGAGGCCGGAAAATTCCGGCCTCTTTTTTTGGCTGGGCTCGATACCGCCGGTTTGAGCTGTACTCGATACCGCGCAAACCTTCCTGCGGGAGCCTTGAACGAGGACGCGGCAGTTGGCCTGCCCGTTTCACAGCCTGCTACTTGACGATGACGATGCTGGTGTTGGTCGGCCCGAACATTTCGACGAGCTGATAGAAATCGGCGGCGTTGTCGGGATGCAGCCGCACGCAGCCATGCGAAGCCGGCTGGCCGAGGCGCTTGATCGCGTTGGTGGCATGCACCGCATAGCCGCCGCTGAAGAAGACCGAGTGCGGCATCGGCGCGTTGTCGTACTTCTTCGAATACCACATCTCATGCATGCGCGTCGGCTTGAACGAACCGGTCGGCGTCACATGGGCTCCGTCGCCGGTAGAAACCTTCCAGGCGAAGGCCGGCCGACCGTCGACAGAGACTTCCATGACCTGCTGTGAAAGCGAGACGCGCGCCACGATCTTGTTGGCGGCGTGCGCTGCGCCCGAGCCTGCGCCGAACAGCAGTGCCGCACCGGTCAGGGCGGCGGCGGCGACGTTGATCAGCTTGGCGGAAATGGCGGTGTGCATGATGGTATCCCCTCTCTCTGCCGGACTTGGCCGGCTCCAATTCGATGGCTGCTTATCCCAATGGCATGTTTCGGGGAGATTTCGTGAAATGCTCGTTTTTGTTTCGAATCTGTTTCCTCTGGTTAACAAGCAGAGCCCGCTGACCGCCCCGGGAGAGGCGGTCAGATGCTGCTTGCTGACGGGGTCCAGATCACGAACATGGGTATTTGCCCCTCAACGAAGGTGCGAATTTCTGTATATGAAACAATGATCTTCGATCTCGAAACCAAGCGGCAACAAAGCGCGACTCCAAGCGGCATGATCCGGATACGGGCCGCAAGCAAAGTTGACGTAACGAAAACAGCCGGTACGAAAATGGAAACGAAATCGAACGCACTGTCCTGGGTTCTCAGGATCAGCATCGCGGCAGTGGTCATCGGCGGGGTCGGCACGGTTGCCGGCAACTCGTTGACAAATCTCGGCGCGATGACGTCAGGCGAGATTTCGACCCTGCATGCCGCACTGTTTTTTGCCACGGTCTGGATTGTTTCCAGCCTGCGCGTCGTTCGGCTCAAGGCCCTCTGGCGGGTCGGTCTTAAGCTGACGGGAATGCGCGGCCCCTCCGGCAACTTGCTGCCGAGAGGACCGAAGGCCCGCGCCGCAGCGGGGGGCTCCGTGAGCGGCGCGGGCACTTCGGGAGTATCCTGAAGTGACCTGCAACACACAAATGGGGAACTGATACGATGAACACGAAATTTGCCGCTTCGGTGCTTTCTGCACTGCTTTACGCGCAGGGCCTGCTGGGCTTTGCCGCCGTTGCCACCGTGCTGCTCAGGGACCGCGCCCATGCGAGCGAGCTCAGCATGGGCAATGACATCCCATCGGGTCCCTCGCTGCTGGTGGTGCGCTGATCGTCAGGAGCATCGGATCCAGGTGGAAACTCCGATGCTCGAACGAAGAGATGGCGTCAGTGCCCCAGCCGTCAGTCGACGAATTGCTGCGGCGGATCAAACCGATAGCCGGCGCCGCGAATGGTGGTGATGGTGTCGGTGTCGAGCTTGCGGCGCAGCCGCACGATGCGCGAATCGATCGAGCGATCGAAGGCGTCGGCGTTTTCGGCAGGTGCCGCGGCAATGATATCGTCACGCGTCAGCACCTTGCGCGGACTGGCCAGGAACAGCCTGAGCAGCGCCACCTGACCGGGCGAAAGCTGCTCTTCCGTGCCGGACCGATGCATGACCATGGCCGATCTCAGATCGACGGTCGCGTTCTCCAGCACGATCAGTTCCTGCGTGCCCCTGCCGCGTCGCGAAAGCAAGCCTCCGACACGGGCGGCGAGTTCCCTGACATTGAGTGGGCTCTCGACGACGTCGGCCGCACCAAGCTCGAGCGCCAGCACCTTGTCGACGAGATCTGCCGGCCGGCAGATCAAGATGAAATCCGGTCCGCCCTCGCCACCATGGCGCTTGAGCAGATCCCGCCCCTCCGCCTGGCTGACGCTGTCGCCGATGACGACGACGTCGATGCCCTTTCCCGACAGCAGCGACTCAGCCTCCCATGGCTGCCGCGCCTGATGCACATCGTGGCCACGCCGCTCGAGATGGTCGGCGAGTTCGGTCGCGACCACTTCGGCGACCGAAACGAGCGCAATGACGGATCGTGCGGCCATATTTTTCAACCGTTCCCTGGCAACTAGATATGAGTGCTGGACATCATGTTTATACCCAATCTACTTTCCACTGAAAGTGGGAGCGAGAGCATCGTGCGGGCAAGAATTGTCATCGTCGAGGATGAGCCCGACCTGAGGGACGCGGTCGCCGAATATCTGGGCGCCGCCGGCTATGACGTGGTCACCGCCGAAAGTGCGGCCGCCGCGCGCAGCCTTGTTGAAACGCAGTCGTTTCATCTCGCCATCCTCRACATCGCCATGCCGGGCGAGGATGGCCTCTCGCTCGGTCGCTGGCTGCGTTCGCGGCTGCCGATCGGTATCATCTACGCGACAGCCGCCGGCACCGCGCTCGACCGCATCGTCGGGCTGGAACTCGGCGCCGACGACTACATCGTCAAGCCCTACGAATTGCGCGAAGTGCTGGCAAGGGTCCGTAGCGTGCTGCGCCGGGTTCCTCAGCCGCAGGAGCTTCAGGGCAAGAAGGCCGCGACGGATCGGCGTTCCGTTGCCTTTGGCCCTTTCCAGGCCGATCTCGACGGCAGGCTGGTCACCGGCGCCAATGGCTCGGTGATCGACATGGCCAAGAGCGAGTTCGACGTGCTGGAGGTTTTCCTGACCCGCGCCAACCGGCTGCTGACCCGCGCCGCGATCTCCGAGGCGATCGGCTTCACCGAAGACCCGGACTCGTCGCGCGCGGTCGACATTCGCATCATGCGGCTGCGCAAGAAGATCGAGACGGATCCGGCCAATCCGAAATTTCTGCGCACGGTGCGCGGCGAAGGCTATATCTTTTCGCTGCCGACCGGCGACGGCAACTGAGCATCGAGCCCAAAGAGGGGTCAGGCTCGCAGCCGTCGCCCGCCGATCGACTGGCCCTGGAATGACGGCAGAAGATGATCGCTGAAACAGCAAACACGGATATGCAAGGGCTCAGGCAGGGCGCGGCGATGGCGGCCGTGCGCGTCGTTCGCCGGCTGCGCGAGGCCGGCGACTGGCAGCGCGAGATGGAGGGCATCCTGGAAACGCTCTGCCGGGCCATAGAATGCCAGCGCGGTATCCTGTTTCGCTTGCGCGAGCTGCCCGGCCAGGGCTTCGCCCAGTCGGTCGCCGCCTATTGGATCGACCCCGACTTCGGCGGAGAACTGGCATCGCCAACCGTCATCATGCAGTCGGTCGTCAACTCGGATCCGCTGCTGGAGCGGGTGGCCGAGGATGAACGGCAAGGCAAGATCTTCGCCGGTCACACGCGCGATCTCGAAGGCTTCCTGAGAACCGACTTCGAAAAGCAGAACATCAAGTCGTTCCTGTCGGTGTCGGTCTTCGCGCATGGCCATCTGTGGGGCACGCTGGCGGTCAATGACTGCGTCGACGAGCGCGACTGGACCGACGAGGAGGAGGCGACGCTGCACATCATCGCGCTCGCCATCGGCGACGCCATCGAGCGATCGCCCTCCGACGCCCATGCCAGCGAAGTCATTCGCCGCACCATGCTGCAGGCCTCGCTCGACGCCATCATCGTCATCGACGAGGCCGGGTCGATCATCGAATTCAACCCTGCCGCCGAAAAGATGTTCGGCTTCCAGCGCAGCGACATCCTCGGCAAGGACCTGCTCGACACCGTCGTGCCCGAATACTACCGCAAGGGCTATTCTTCGGGCGCCGACTATATGTCCGGCCGCGGCGCGCCTATGGTTGGCCAGCGGCTAGAGACCGTGACGCAGAATGCGGCCGGCGAGGTGTTTCCGATCGAGCTGACGGCGACCGAGATGCGGGTCGCCGATCGCCGACTGATCTTCGGTTCGATCCGCGATTTGCGCGACAGGCTACGCGCCGAGGAGGAGATCGGTCGCCAGCGCGAGAAGCTGCACCAGAACGAGAAGATGGCGGCGATGGGTTCGTTGCTGGCCGGCGTCTCTCACGAACTCAACAACCCGCTGGCCGTGGTGGTGGCGCAATCGACGCTGCTGCACGAATTCGCCTCCGATCCGCAGACCAAGGTACGTGCCGAGAAGGTGCGTGCCGCCGCCGAGCGTTGCGGCCGCATCGTCAAGAGCTTCCTGTCGATGGTCCGCCTTCATCCTGCAGCCCAGGCCGAGACCRACCTCAACCAGGTGATCCGCGCTGCCCTCGAGGTGACCGCCTACGGCGCGCGATCAAGCGGCATCATCATCGACACCGATTTCGCCGCCGGCCCGCTGCTGGCCATGGCCGACGCCGACCACGTGACGCAGGTGGCGGCCAACTTCCTCATCAACAGCCAGCATGCATTGGCCGGCATTGCCGGCGACCGGCTGATCAAGGTACGGACGTTCCGCAGTGATCGGGGCAACCCCGGCTTCTCGGTCGAGGACAATGGCCCCGGCGTGCCGGAAGCGATCCGCGGCCGCATCTTCGAATCCTATTTCACCACCAAGCCGGTCGGCGTCGGCACCGGCATCGGCCTGTCGATCTCGAAATCGATCATCGAGCGGCACAATGGCAATGTCTGGTTCGAGGAAGTGATACCGAGGGGAGCACGCTTCGTAGTCCAGCTGCCGGCCATTGCGGCCGGCGCCGCCAGCGCCGGCGAGAACCAGCCGCGCTCGAGCGGCTTGCGTCATGCCTTGATCATCGACGACGAGCCGGATGTCGCCGGCTCGCTCTCCGACATCCTCGAATTGATGGGCATCAAGTCGCGGATTGCACCCGTCTGGGAATCAGGCACCATCACCTTGGGCKGCCACATGCCGCCCGATATCGTCTTTTCGGACCTGCGAATGCCCGGCATCAGCGGCATATCGATCTATCGCGAGCTGCTTGTCGAAAGGCCCGACCTGGCGCAGCGTTTCGTGCTGGTCACCGGCGACCTGATCGGCGCGAAAGCCGAAATCGAGGCCTTGCCGGCGCAGCAGCGGCCGCAGATCCTGGAAAAGCCGTTCAGCACTTTGGATGTACGCAGCGTGCTGTCCGCCATTGCCGAACAGGCGGCATTGAAAGGATAAAAAGAGGCCCCCAGCCGGGCTCGTGGCAGGGGGCCGAAGAAGAGCGCGCTGGAGGGAGCGCTCGGGGGAGGTCAGAGCATGATCCCAAAGAGGGAACCGGTTTCGGGATCAGGCTTTGACAAAAATCAGAAAACGTTCGGCGTGCTGGTCAACGGCGCAGCATTGGCGATCATGCGGATCGCGCGGATCTTGTGCGCTCCTGACTGCTCGGCGATGGCGCGCAGGCAATCCATGCTCTCGGCGCCCCAGGCCTGCCCCTTGCAGGCGAAGTCGATCGTCGGCATCGGCAGGCGCGCGGTCCTGGTCGTCGTCTGCGCGCCGTCGACGAGGTTGGCTGGCGGATTCAACGAAGCGAAGGCCGGCCCGACTGTCGGCGCGAACGCCATGCCGATGAAGGCGCAAGCAGCCAGCAGAATGAACATAGCCATGGGATGGTCGCTGGCCTGCTGGCGCAGCGCCAGTTTCGGACGGCGGTCATCGCGCTCTGGAGCCTGGAGGAGGCGCTCGCCACGGGTCGTGTTGATTTTCGCATACATCGCCGTTCCCTTCGCTAAGTTTCTTTTTGGTGATGAAACGAACTTAGCCGCACTGTGTAACCGGGCTAGGGTGGTGCAAGTCTGACAATGTAACCGGTCTGAAACAGTATTTCGGGCAGAATCGGGCAAAACCGGTCACAGCGTTTCGCACATCCTCTCGAAGAATGAGTCTTCGCCCGATTCCGGCCCTGATTGCTCTGGCCAAGCGCCGCCGCAGCGCGGCCCCAAGCCGACGACCGGCAATCCCGTTCCCGCCCCCGCAAGGCGCTTTGTCCGCCGCTCCGTCCGCCTCGCAAAGTCGTGCCGGGACAGTGTCCCTGAAAACGTGACTAACACGCGGATTCTCCGGGATTTTCCGAGCCGACAGCCGCGCGGATTCTGGCTCCAGACGGCATAGGAATTCCGCCCGGGAAACCTTCCGATTTTCACAAGCCATTGCATTTCAATGAAAAATATGCTTTTATTGAATGAGTATTCAATAAAAAGAAGAGACGTTTTATGAACCCGCACCTCCGTGACGTGGCGATCCCCAACGATTGGGACCGGCGGGGACTGCCGGGTTGGAGTTACCATTCCGATGCCCTTCTCGAACTCGAGAAGGAGCACGTCTTCCGCAACCACTGGCAGATCGTCGGTCATGTCTCGGACATCCCGAATGCCGGCGACTACCTGACCATGGATGTGGTCGGCGAGCGCGCCTTGATCGTGCGCGGCAAGGACGGCGTCGTGCGCGGCTTCAACAACATGTGCCGCCACCGCGGCAGCCGCGTCGTCGCCGACAGCCAGGGCAATTGCAAGAATGCGCTGGTGTGCCCGTTCCATGGCTGGGTCTACAATCTCGACGGCACGCTGCGCGGTGCCGCGCGCCCGCGCTCCTTTCCCGATCTCGACAAGACCGAATTCGGCTTGATGCCGCTCGATCTGGAAATCTGGATGGGTTTCATCTTCATCCGTTTCCGCAATGGTGGGCCGCAGCCTTCGGTCGCCGAGTTGATGAAGCCGATCGAGCCGGAATTCGCGCCCTACAACGCCGCCGACATGGTGCCCTCCTGGGGCATCTGGACCCAGAAGACGCCGGTCAACTGGAAGTCGGTGCGCGATGTCGACAATGAGGGCTATCACGTCGCCATGGCGCATCCCGCGCTGCAGGATCTCTATGGCGCCACCTATTTCGACGAGCCGTTCATCAACGGCG